>JAADID010000054.1:1142-8794 GCA_013151505.1 Chlorobiota bacterium
TCAATCAGTATCCTGTGTGTCGAACTTTCCGTTACTTTTGATTTCCAGATTATCGTGCCGTTAGCGGGGTCAAAACGGGCAAGCGAATCGTTGGCGACAAAAGCGATCAGGTCGCCATTATCCGCGATGGTAATATTGGTCACACCGTAACTTGTATAAGCTTTTGTTTGCCACAGGATATCCCCGTTGGATGGGTCCGTAGCGAAAATATAATGTGTATTGCCATCACCGGCGGCATAATCGTAAATAATTCCGTTGTAGCCGATAGTTATCGGGTTGCCCGCCGCCCTTATGAACCGGTGCCATTTCATGTTACCGTCGGTACCCACACAGTACAGCGCTCTCCAATACACCCCGCTGCCGCTGGTTTTAAAGATCAGATCACCGTTATCGGAAAGGGCAAGCGAACTGACTTCACCGTAAGTATAAACATCATTTCCTTCATAGGTCAGCGTTTGAGGCACCTCCCAAATCCAGTTGAATGAACCGGAACCGGGGTTAATGGAATAAAGCTTTGTATAAGACATCACATAAACGGTACCGTCATCGCCGACAACAATGTTACTGTTTACATGCCATAATTCCAACGGTTCGGAAATCCACTTTATGGTGCCATCATCTTTGTTGACAGCATACACCCGCGACGGTTCCCAGTTCGCAGTGCCACCCGAAGCCGTATAATATACAGAGCCGTCCTTACCGATGGCAAGCGGCTGTTCCGGTATCCATAAATTTTGTGCTCCTTTGGGTACCGTGTGAATCCAGAGGGTATCCCCTGCTTTTTGTTGGGGCGTGTCCGGATTATCATCATTCAAAATATTACATCCCGGCAGGTAAAATAACCCCGATAAAATAATAACGGACAAAATAATTGTGTACTTTTTCATAATTATTGGTTTTTGATTTTTATAAAAAAAGTACGATATAACCGGATAGAAGTTACGATAATAGAAATAATTTACCTGTTATCGCTATCAGGTTATGAAAGGACAGAAATTAAAGCGAACCGGTTACAAATCTCAACTTTATTTTATCGGATAATAGATCAACGTCTTCCATTGGGTGGAATCCGTATCTGTCACGGGATTGAATGCATAAGTTTCCCAGATGAAATCTTTCAGTTTTAAATTGAAATCCTTGATGTACTCATCAATGGCATAATGTTCCGGAGCTGTATCGAATCCACCGATATGCACGGCAAAAACAGCCTTTCCGGCAGGAACAACCAAATATTTTATCCGGCCGTAATCTTTTACCTTTTTACCTACCGGGATGCCGGGACTAATGTGTGTATAACCTTTGGGATTCCAGTCATGATAAATGGCAAATCTTTCTCCTGTTATCGGGATTTGTTTCCTTTTTAAGTAAGAATACAATTCCTGGTAATCTTTTTGAAACATCTCGCCCATGCCCTGAAATGTTGCCGAATCGTTGATGACAAGCGCCCGAATTTCATCTGTATCAATGACTTTGACGACCGGAGGTTCAGGCAGCGATTCGGCCACCGTTTTCAGTTTTTTCAATCCTTTTTCCAGCATGGGCTGCAACAAAGAGTTCATCATCAGGCCCATCCATTTTCCGAAAGGATACTGCAGATCCACCGTTTTAAGTGTCCAGGTCACTTCCGTACCGTCATCCCTGGGAACAAAGCTCCATGAGCCGATGGCTTTCTGGTTTTCGCCGAAAGTCAATTGGTTTTCAATGTATTCATAAGGACGGCTGACAGCAATGGTCAGAGTCCCTTCACCCGATTTATCTCCTTTCCAGGATCGTTTGGCGCCTATGCCGCGGTCGGGCCCTTCAAAAGTGTTGACGGTGGTGGTGTCGTCTTCAAACGGCGACCAGGCAAACCATTTTTTCAATTCATTTACCTGCCTGAAAACTACTTCGGGTTTGGCTTTAATGAACTGCGTCTCACTAACTGCAACTTCCGACGGCAGGAACAGAGGAATGATCAGAAACGCAGCCACAATAATGAGAATAATGGTTCCGAAAATCTTTAATGCTTTCATAACTTAAGTTTTTTAAGATTAGGAACCCAAAGGTAACGAAATAATAAACAGGTGGGTAATAATAAATTACGAATTAATGAAATACTTCACCCAGACGGGTTACGGCTTCTTCGATAACCGACAACGGGGCTGCCAGGTTCATCCGTTGAAACCCTTCTCCTCCCCTTCCGAACAACGGTCCGTGGCTTAAGCCCAGTCCGGCTTCATGAATCAGCTTGTCTTTGATCTCTTTGTCTTTGAGTCCCGTCTTCCTGAAGTCAATCCATGCAAGGTAGGTCGCTTCAAGGGGTGTTACATCCAGCATTTCAAAGTCATTGTCAAGTGCATCTTTCAGGTAATCGAAATTATTCCGGATGTATTGCATCAGCTCTTCCAGCCACACATCGCCGTTGTTGTAGCCCGCCATAGACGCTACTGTCCCGAATATGTTGCCGTTGGAAATGTGGAGGCGTTCAAGCGCGCGGTCAAACGCCTCTCTTAATTCTTTATTACTGATTATAACGGATGATGTGGCAAGCCCTGCCAGGTTAAAGGTTTTGCTCGGGGCAATACAGGTGATGGTGTGTCGGGCAATTTCTTCCGAAATGGATGCCATCGGAGTATGCTTAAACCCGGGAAGGATCAGATCTCCATGGATTTCATCAGACAGGATAAGCACATTGTTTTTAATGCATATCGCGGCAAGCTGCTCCAGTTCTTCTTTTTGCCAGCACCGGCCCACCGGGTTGTGCGGACTGGACAGTAAAAGGAGCCTGGCTTGTCCGGCCTTTTTTTCCAGGTCTTCAAAATCAAAATAATACCTGCCGTCTTTTCGAATCAGGGGGTTTAAAATCTGTTTCCGCTTGTTGTTTTTGATGGCATTAAAAAAAGGAAAATAAACAGGCGGCTGTACAATCACCCCGTCACCGGGTTCCGTAAATGTCTGAACGGTAAAATTAATGGCGGGGACAATTCCCGGAGAATAAAGTATCCAGTCTTTTTCTATTTTCCAGTTTATCCTTCTGTCGAGCCACCCAACGATGGACTGATAATAGTCATCCGGGCGGATTGAGTATCCGTAAACCGGATGTTTTGCCCTTTCCATCACTGCGTTCCTGATGAATTCGGGCGTTTCAAAATCCATGTCGGCCACCCACATGGGCAACACATCGGCTTTCCCGAAATAGGCCTGGCGCAAGTCATATTTAACACTGGCAGTGTATTCCCGGTTTATTATTTTATCAAAATCAAACATAGAAAAATGAAAAAGATTTACACTCCGAAACAATCAAATATGTCCGGTAAAGTAATGGATAAATTTGTGTGGATTATTTACGAAGAAAGCATGACCGGCATGATCAGCATCAGGATATCTTCGGGGTCGTCTTCCGTTTTTTCGGGAAGCAAAATCCCCGCCCTGTTAGGCGCCGACATTTCAATGATCACATTCTCGCTTTCCAGGGTGTTCAGCATGTCCTGTAAAAACCTGGAGTTAAAACCGATCTCAATGTCATCCCCTTCGTAACTGCACGTAAGCCGTTCTTTGGCCTCGCTTGAAAAATCAATATCTTCTGCCGTCAGCACCAGCTCTTTTCCCGAAATCCTGAACCTGACCTGATGAGTTGACTTGCTCCCGAAGATGGAAACCCTGCGCAGGGCATTCAGCAACATTTTCCGGTCGGCGATCAGCTTGAAAGGGTTGGATGTGGGGATTACTGCTTCATAGTTCGGGTATTTACCTTCGATCAGGCGGCAAATCAGCGTTATATCTTCGAAAGCAATGAGGGCATTCGTGTCGTTATATTCAAGTTTAACCTCCACTTCGTCATCAATGGGCATTATGTTTTTCAGATGGTTTAACGGCTTTTTCGGAAGAATGAAAGCAGCCGTTGTATCCGGTTTTACATCCCTTCGGCGGTATCTCACAAGCTTGTGGGCATCGGTAGCCACAAACGTGATCTGGTCTTCATTGATTTCGCACAACACACCGGACATGACAGGACGGAGTTCATCGTTTCCCGTCGCAAACAAGGTTTTGTTAAAAGCGCCTACCAGCAATGAGGAAGTAAGTTGCAGAACGGTTGTGTTCTCAAGTGCCGGAACCTGCGGGAATTCATCGCTCGGATGGGCTGCCATTTTGTATTTTCCTTCACCGGCCAGTATTTCAACGGCAAAAGTTTCCAGATTCACCGAAATAGTAACCGGTAATTCCGGAAATGTTTTCATGATGTCGAGTAGCTTCCTTGCGGGAATAGCCACCACTCCCGGGTCCTCCATCATATCGGGAACCACCTCCGCCGTGATTGTTGTTTCCAGGTCGGAAGCCGTGATTTTTAACTTGCCATCAGTCAATTCAAAAAGATAATCTTCAAGAATGGGTAATGTGCTTGAGGTACTCAATACACCGCTGATCTTTTGCAGACTCTTTAATAATGCGGAACTCGAAACAATAAACTTCATAAAGCGTTAGTTTAATAAACTACATTTCAACAACGAATCTTAATCAAGTAAAAATAAAAAAATAAACTGTTCCAACAGGTTGCGGGCAAAACTTTTTACAAAACATGCTACTTTCTGAAAACCAATTAAGTAACAACTTATTGACAACCGGAATTTACCGGATTATAAACTTCCGGCTGTAAACTTTCCCCTCTGATGTCACACGCAGGATATACAATCCTTTTTTCCAGCCCCCGAGGTTGACCGAAACTTCTTCCGGAACTTCCTGCAACCGAAAAACGTGCTTTCCCGTCAGGTCAAAAATATTCAGGTCGCTCACAGGAACCGTATGACGGATGTTCAGTTTTCCGGAAGCCGGATTCGGATAAACTGTAAACGGTAAATCTTCAGATTGGCTGATACCAACTCCCGTATCGCATGATAATTCGGCGGACCAGCCCGAAAAGTTGATCGTATCATTGGAATGGAACCTGAATGTCAGAGCTCCTTCAGTATTGGATGCAATGATGGTTCCGGGATTGTCGGTTCCCGTCCATGTCCCGATGAGCGGTGCGTTTTCATCGCTGCCGTCAAATACTTCGAGGTAATCGTTTTCATCTTCCAGTTCAAATGAATAAAACGTCGCTTTCAGACTGCCCGGTTCTTCATCGGAAATGAAAGTCATGGTATAATCTTCATCGTCGCCGTAATTTCCGTCTTTTCCCCCGGTATCGAAAAAGAAACCATCGCATAAATAAACGGTAGTGTCTTTTATTTTATAAAATTCAGAAACACGAATGTAACCTCCTTTGACCAGGGTGTTTGAAGCGCCTGAAGTATCGGTAACCGTGAGCGAAACATCATACCTGCCATTGTCATTGTAAATAATTCCCGTGGGATTTTGTTCCTCCGAAGTGCCGGGTTCTCCTCCATCGAAAATCCAGTCCCACTGGTCAATACTGCTTCCTGATGAAGCATCAAAAAAATCAATGGAAGATCCCGCTTCTATCAAAGTGTCACTGGCATAAAAATTGGCCGACAGCGTTACGTACTGCTGCAATTGTATATTCAGCAAAACCGTGTCTTCATCCGTAACGGTTACATTTTCAACGGTTTTGGGATAATACCCGAACGATGAAAAAGTAAAATCCCAGGTTCCTGCTTTGATCGGGCGGTTATAATTACCCACCGGCATGGATGCATAAACAAACGAATTGTCCTGGTCATGGTTTTCCACAAAAACTTTCGCCGGCACAGGATTCCCGTTGTTGGCATTGGTGACCAGGCCAACCACGCCGTAAAGCGATTGCTGCATGTAGTTGAGGAAAGAGCGGTAATTGTAATCCCAGAAATCCTCCAACTGGCTGGCCGGGGGAGTTTTTACGCTGGATATCTCAAGCGTAAACTCGCGGCAATATTGGTAGTAATTCATATAGTCCTGCCTGCCGCCGCTGATGCTGTACCAGTCGTAACCGTTGGTAATGCCATTGTTCAGGTCGGTAAAATAGCCCGATGGTCCGTATTTATGCACGGTATCGGCATACTGGCGGCAAACATAGATCCACCATGCGTCATCGGGGTGTCTTTTCGACCAGGTATCCCAGGGATAATTACAAACTTCAGCCCCTCCGTGCAGGTTGGCCGAAAGCACGAAGTCGTGATCATTTGCAAAGTCCATGAAAGCCTGGGTTTCGGGCTGATATTCGTTTCCGTCGGGATGGGGTCCGTCTTCGGGGTCGGGATAATTGCGGTTCAGGTCCACGCCGTTGGCATTATATCTTGTAGCCCCGTACACCGTGTTGTCGCCCCCGGCATAGGTACCGTCAGGGTTAGCCAGCGGGTTAATCCAGATGTCAATGTTATTCACCAGGTCGGTTGCCTGCTCATCCGACCCGTAATTCGAAAGCAGGTAATCAATCAGGTGGAGCATGAGCACATATCCGGTTATTTCATCACCATGCATGCTGGATGTGTACATGAATTCAGGCTCGTTCTGGTCAACACCGAGCGAATCGTTGATGTGGATGAACAGGATCTCGTGCCCGCTGTCGAGGGTTTTGATGCTGACCACTTCGCACAGGCCGGGGTAATCGGTCTCAAACTGGTTCATGATGTCCACATAACCCTGGTAGGTCGGGTAAAAGTCCCAATTGTTTATGTTTCGCAGGTCCAGGTCTTTGCTGTCCAGCATAAAGGGTTTACGAAGCATTGACGGTGGTGTCAGCACTTCATAATCCAGTTTCAGTTTTAGAAAATTGTCGAATTCCTTTTGGTTGGCATAAGCGGTGACCATGCCGTTTTCCACATTGTCTATACTGACGATCCGGGTGAGTTTTTCCAATTGCTCCCTGAATGGTTGACCGGAATTGAGATGAAACTGAAAATACACTTCTACCCTATTCTCAAGAGTTTGCTGCGCTTTTTGGTAATTATCACCGGTTTGTCCCCAGGCAGAAATCGAGAGTAAGAAGCTGAACAATGTGATGAAAACGAACCTTGTCATGTATCTTATTTCTTAAATGATATTTTTTAAACAAGAAGGTCAAAATTACAAAAGTTATGGCACGGTTGTTTTTAATCGGGATTTTTTACTTTTGAAAAATGAGCCGTAAAGAAGTTTTTAATGTATTAGCTCTGGTCCAAGTCAACAACACACAAAGCCGGCACACAAGACTTGAACCAGTTGGACCGTTTGGGGACATGCTTATTTTTGCATAAGCGCTTCCAACTTCACTTCCGAATCCATTACTTCGAGGGAGTATTTGTTCCGGGATACGCCATGATTGGAAATGATCGTGTTGAAAACCTGTTTTCTGGTTTGTGTAAATTCAATAAACCTTTGTCTTCTTTCAACAAGTCGTCTGGCAAAAGATTTGTCAATCGTAAATGAAGCATTGTAATACTTTATTTCACAAAGGTTTATAGTATCATCTTTTCGGTCTATTATCAAATCTATTTGAAATCCTTGTTCACTTTCATTACCCTCAACCCGCATAGCTGATATTTCAGTGTAAACCGCAGAAATCCCGAGAGCAGTTTTAATTTGATCAATATGTTTGAAACATGCTGATTCAAAAGCAAATCCGGTCCATATTTTATAAGGTTGACTCATTGAAATCTGACTCCATATTCCCCGTGTGTAGTTTTTATGTCGCCTGATAAACCGGTGATAGAAAACTGAATATTCGTCATTAAGCACATAAATGCTGCCCCTTTTTTTTC
>JAADID010000007.1:0-7642 GCA_013151505.1 Chlorobiota bacterium
CTCTTGTATTTTTCCAGAATAATGGATTGAATACTATCAATATCATTGTTCCTGATGTACTGGTTCATTTCATTCGCCGAAAGACCATACAATTCATTATACTGATAATTAAGCTTGTAACGATTGTAAATCAAACGTATATGATTATCCATTACTTTTTCGGAACCGACAATTGGCCTGAAGAACCCGATCCTTGTGAGATGTCTGGATAAAAAATCCATTATACCCAATACGATGAGGGATTTTCCGGTTTCAGCTTCGGAGGCGGCAATATATAAATTCTTTGACATATTTTATTGATTAATATGTTCTGTAAAACGTTAGAATACAGATGACTGAAAAAATATCTTTTTCTGTTACCTGTTTAAATAATTTTCAGCGAAAGTATTAATTTCATGCTCATGTTATGTTATTAATTTTAACTAAAAATATTTACTCTTTAAATAACCTATTTTTGACAATCGTTACTCTGTTTTAAAAGATAAAAATTGATAAAGAAATCAGTACTTATAACAGGTGCGGGCCGCGGTCTGGGAAAAGCTGTTGCAAATGCTTATCATGCTTGCGGTTTTCAGGTTATTGTTACGGACTTTGATCCCAGGTTGCTGGATGATTATTCCGGAAAAAAAGGATATTTCCCTCTTCAGATGGATGTGTCTGTAGAAACCGAAGTCGAAAAATGTGCCCGTCAGACAGAACAACTTTTTGGAAAACTTGATCTTTTGATCAGTAACGCCGGCGTTATGGATTTTTATCCGGTAAGTGAAGCAGGAGCTGAAAAATTAAAAAAGATATTCGATGTGAATGTATTCGGGTTGGCTAATTTGACAAAGTATTTTCTTCCGTTACTGGTCAAATCGCAAGGCCGGCTGATCGTGATCAGCAGCGAAAGCTTTAAAGTCCCCTCCCCATTTCAACCGTATTCGGTTTCGAAGCAGGCGCTGGAAAAACTTTACGGCAGCATAAGACTGGAATTTATGGCAAAAGGTATCAAAACAATCCTTATCAGGCCGGGTGCTATTCAAACCTTAATAATGGAAAAAACTTTCCATTTAAAAGGCCTGGAAAACGAATCTGTTTTTAAGGACGAATTTGATCATTTCAGGCTGTCAATCGTAAAATATATCCGCAAAATATCGACACCGGAACAGGTCTCGAAAATTATTCTGAAAGCAGGTACGGCAAAAAGACCCAGACGCATTTACAACATCAATCACAACCTGTTGGTAACTCTTTTATCTCACCTGCCGGGAAAATTAAAAGAGAAGTTGATCATAAAAAGTTTGAAAGGATAAACTTAAAACAGAAATGTATTAATCAGTTATTTTTTTCAAACCTAAACTTGAATTTACTTTTATGAAACTTTTAATCAGGGATATTTCCGGCCTGATTATTTATATGGGAGCTTACGGCCATCCCCAACCAAAGCCTGTATAAATTACATAATCCAAATCCGAACCGCCGGGTACCGGATTAGTGTCATAATTCAGTGAGCACCCTAATTTTATGTAAAATTCAAGCGGCAGGTCATATTTTGTATCCAGGTTAAAGTCAAAACGCCACCTTCCCGCTTCAGTAAAACTGGGGTAAGCCCTCGCTGCAGTAGATAAACTGATATCGCCGATATCAAATAAGTTCAGGTCGGTTCCGATATAGCCCTCAAAACTGTTCTTGACAAAATAGTTCGGAATGCTGTCGGGCTGGGCATAATTTTCCGTATTAAAAGAACCACCGATATCGGCGCCCCAGTACATACGGTTGGTATGAAAGAAATAATAACCTACACCGAAAAGGCCGGTCCACCGCGAATTAAGATTTAACTCCGAACTTTTAAGGTAATTGATGGAAACGGGAATGTAAATACTTTTCGGCAGAAAGTACTGGTAGGTCAGTGCACCGTCTGTCCTGTTGGTATTCGGCCCCTCCGTCTGGGAGGTAATGTTGGTGTTAAACCTTAATCCAAGCAACCACCGTGGTGCTATATAATCAATGCCCATCCGTGTTGAAAATGTCATCACATTGTTTGCTTTGGTCAAGTCAAACCCCACATCCACGAACGCATTGATTTTGTTCCAAAACCCTTTGTCAACCGATTTCAGATAAACGATATCCATAAATACAACATCCGTACTGCCCCCCTTATCAAAATTTATCTTCACCCGGTTGTTACCGATTGACCGGATGGTACCGTTATATCTTGTGCCGTCTGAAGTTGTGATCAGATAAGATGTGTTTGTATAAATTTCCTTTATGCCATCCCATTCAATCTTAAAATCCTGATCGCTGTATGGCGTTTCAAAGACGGCCACCCCGCGGTCCATGTCTTTCAGTTCCCCGACAATAATGTTTCCGTTGTTCAGGATCAAAGAATCGTTTTGTGAAAATACGGGAACAGCACCAAAAAGTGCAATTATTAAGAATAAGATTCGTTTCATGTTTTGTTTTATTGGATTAAAATTCCGGCAAAAATATCACATTTATAAGGTAAACAACCAGGAAAGACAAAATGATTTTTGGGCTCTGTTACAACTTTTTTTCGCATCTTTGCAGAAATTCATTTTCCCATTTAACATAACATTTCCAATGGTCTCATTAAAATCAGGTCTTTTGAGGATTACTTTTTTTATTCTCTCTTTGTTCCTTTTATTTTCCTGTTCCGAAGAAAAACAAAAAGCCCCTCCCCCGCCGGAAATCCCGGTTGTGGAAGTCGTCCAGAAAGATGTTCCTATCTATAAGGATTTTGTCGGTCAGGTCTATGGTTATTCCGACATTCCCATCCGGGCGAGGGTGACCGGTTTTCTAACGGGTATTTATTTTGAAGAGGGCTTTGGGGTAAAGAAAGGGCAACTGCTCTACACCATTGACCCGGCTCCCTTTAAGGCAAAAGTCGCTACGCAGGAAAGTCATCTTGCCGAAGCAAAAACGGAAATGGCCAGGGCCAAAAACGATCTGGCCAGGATCAAACCGCTGGCCGAGATCAACGCCGTAAGCCAGAGCGACCTGGATGCCGCGCAGGCAGAATACGATGCTTCGGTATCTTACGTGAGAGCCATGGAGTCGAACCTGAAGTATGCCAATATTAACCTGAGCTATTGCTGGATCAAATCACCCATTGAGGGCATTATCGGAAAAACAAAAGCAAGGGTAGGTGAGTTCGTAGGCCAAAACCCCAATCCCGTGATACTGAATACCGTTTCTATTATTGACACGGTGCGTGTTGAATTTTTCCTGACTGAATCCGATTACATCCGGCTTGCCAGGGTATATAAGGAACTGCGGGACTTTGACCCCGAGATTGCCAGACAGGAAAAACATAAAACCTTGCGTTTGATCCTTTCGGACGGCTCAACTTTTAAATACAAAGGTTATATTAATTTTATCAACCGTCAGGTGGACCCACAGACGGGTTCGCTGCTTGTGCAAACCACATTTCCGAATCCGGACCTTTTGCTGAAACCGGGACAGTATGCCAAAGTGGTTGTGAAGATGAATGAAGCCAAAGGCGCATTGCTTATTCCCCAACGATGTATAATGGAATTGCAGGGTCAGCATTCGGTATATGTTGTTACCCCGGACAGTATTGTTGAAAACAAACAAATTATTACAGGCGTACGCATCGGCGATATGTGGATCGTAAAAGAAGGCCTCCAGCCGGGAGAAATGGTAGTGATTGATGCCCTCCAGAAAGTGGGTTCCGGAATGAAGGTCGTACCGCAGATAACCGAATTCAAAAGCAAGTCAAACCTGCAATACGAATAATTATGGCTGAAAATAAAGGGAACTTTTTTGTCCACCGCCCCATTGTGGCTATGGTTATCGCCATCATCATCGTAATCGTAGGTATCGTTTCGCTCATTGGGCTGCCTATCGAGCAGTACCCGAATTTAACACCGCCCATTGTCCAGGTCAGGGCCACTTATACGGGTGCCAATGCAATCAATGTGGAAGAGTCAGTAGCCACTCCGCTGGAGCAAAGGATCAACGGCGTGGACAATATGATCTACATGAAATCCACCAACGCCAACGACGGAACAATGGCAATAGAGGTATCTTTTGAAGTGGGCACCGATCCCGACATGAATACGGTACTGACCCAGAACCGCGTGTCGGCGGCCTCGGCAAAACTGCCGGCTTCGGTTACGAAATTTGGTGTGACTACCGAAAAATCATTGCCCAATATCTTAATGCTTGTCACCCTTACTTCTGACGGCCGTTACGGGCAGGATTTTCTGGGTAATTATGCGCTGATCAACATCAAAGATCAACTGGCCCGCATCAAAGGCATCGGCCGTGTTGACGTGCTGGGCGCTTCGGATTATTCCATGCGCATCTGGGTCAAGCCCGACCGGCTGGCACAGATGGGACTCACGGTTCCCGAGATCATCAATGCCATCAACGAGCAAAATGTAATTGTTCCGGGAGGCAAGTTTGGCGCCGAACCGGCTCCGCCGGGAACGGAATTTACCTATACTGTCCGCCTGCCAGAACGGTTTAATTCGCCGGAAGCATTTGGCGAAATCGTCGTCAGAACACAACCCGACGGTTCGCAGATAAAACTCCGGGATGTGGCCACCATCAACCTCGGTGTGGAAACCTACAATATGATCCCGCGTCTCAACGGCAAAACCGCTGCCATCGTTGCCCTTTATCAGGCACCGGGTTCCAATGCCGTGGAGCTGGCTCAAAGCATCCGCAATGAAATGGATAAGCTGGCCAAAAGCTTTCCCGAAAGTATAAAATACGAAGTATCAATGGATACAACCAAAGCCATTGATGCCGGCATCAAAGACATTGTGGTCACCTTGATCATTGCTTTAATTCTTGTTATCCTGGTTGTCTTCATCTTTATTCAGGACTGGCGGGCTACCCTCATTCCCACGCTGGCCATTCCCGTTTCACTGATCGGCGCTTTCATGTTTTTCCCGGCGCTGGGTTTCACGATCAATGTCTTGTCACTGCTCGGCCTGGTGCTGGCTATCGGGATCGTTGTGGATGATGCCATCGTGGTGGTGGAAGCCGTGCAGGTGAATATCGCCAAAGGGATGAATGCCAAACAGGCTACACTGGCTGCCATGAGCAAGGTAACGGCCCCGGTCATTGCCACTACCCTTGTGCTGATCGCCGTATTTATTCCGGTAGCGGGAATGGCAGGCATCACGGGTATCCTTTATCAGCAGTTTGCCATTACGATTGTGGTCTCGGTTATCGTTTCTTCGATTAATGCACTGACTTTGAGCCCCGCACTTTGTTCCCTGCTGTTGAAAGAGCCGAAACCCTACAAAGGACCACTCGGCTGGTTTTTTAAAAAATTCAACGGAGGTATGGACAAAAGCACGGATTCGTACATGAGCTTCACCAACGTGGTTGCACGCAAGTTGAAACGCGGTGTGGTGTTTATCCTCATCATGACCATTGCCGCCGGCATCTTCGGCACGTTGGTTCCGGGTGGTTTTATCCCTGAAGAAGACATGGGCTATTTCTTTGTGAATGTGCAACTACCCGATGCTGCCTCCATTCAAAGGACTGATGTCATCACTAAAAAAGTGGAAGACATCCTGTTGGATTTCGACGAGGTCGAATATGTAACCACTGCAACAGGTTACAGCATCTTATCAGGAGCGATGACCTCCAATACCGGATTTCTTTTTATTTCATTAAAAAACTGGTCAGACAGGAAATATACGGCGGAAGAGCTCATTGCACAAGTGAATAAAAAACTGGCCACAAACATAACAGGTGCACAGGTGTTTGCTTTCGGCCCGCCGGCTATTCCGGGTCTGGGAAACGGTTCCGGTTTCAGCATCATGTTGCAGGACCGGGCCGGAAACACGCCTGAATATCTGGCATCCAATGCCATGAAATTTATTAAAGCAGCCAATGAACGCCCGGAAATCGGAAAGGCGTTTACTACCTTCCAGGCCAATGTTCCCCAACGTTACATGGACATTGACAGGGAAAAAGCCCTGAAACTCGGCATCAAATTAAATGACCTTTACACAACCGTCGGCGCTTTCATGGGCGGGGCGTATGTAAATGACTTCACACGGTTCGGAAGATTATACAAGACCTACATACAGGCCGAGCCGCAATACAGGGTCAATGCAGACCAGATCAACAATTTCTTCATTAAAAACAGTCATGATAAAATGGTGCCGCTGGCGACCGTGGCCACCATCAAACCCATATCGGGGCCTGATTATACCACACGGTTCAATTTGTACCGTTCTGTGGAAGTGACGGGCGGGCCTGCCGAGGGATATACTTCAGATGAGGCCAGGAAAGCGTTGAAAGAAGTGGCGGCGGAGGTATTGCCATCGGATATGGGATATGCCTGGAATGCCATGTCGTACCAGGAGGAAAAGGCATCGGGATCGCTGATGATCATTCTGACGTTTTCCCTGGTTTTTGTTTTTCTGATACTTGCAGCACAATATGAAAGCTGGTCACTTCCGTTTGCCATTTTGCTGGGGACGCCGTTTGCCATTTTCGGGGCGTTGTTTGCCCTGTGGGCCGGGCGGCTCATCAGTCCAACCTTTGAAAACAACATTTTCGCACAGGTGTCCTTTGTGATGCTCATCGGGATGGCAGCAAAAAATGCCATCCTGATCGTTGAATTTGCCAACGATGAGTTCAAAAAAGGATTGAGTTTGTTTGATGCGGCCATTGCTGCCGCCAAATCGAGGTTCCGCCCGATATTGATGACGGCTTTCTCGTTTATCCTCGGTGTTTTTCCGCTGGTCATCGCCACCGGCTCCGGCGCCGAAGCCCGGAAAGTCATGGGCATGGCCCTGCTGGGTGGTATGACCGTAGCCACATTTCTGGGGGTTTTTCTCTATCCGATGTTGTTTGTATTAATTGGAAAATTAGCAGGATATGAGAAGAAGAGGGAGAAATTGAAATCTGTGGAAATAGAAAATAATGAAAATGAAGCAAATTAATTAATCCCCTACGGGGAAAGATAACGTTCTTTAATTCATTTCTACAAAAATCTATACCCTACGGGCAATTTGTTTGATTGGGAAATAATACCGCGTAGCGGTTAGATTATTGTAGAAACAAAATGAAACATAAAATATTCGCTGTAGGCGATAGATCAACAGAAAAATCAAAAAGTCATGAAGCCAGGAGTTTTTAAGCAACTGTACATCCATTTAATCTTTGCTGTAAAATACAGAGACCGGTTGCTTAAAGAAGAATTTCGCAAAGAAATCTTCAGTTACATGAGCGGTATTGTAACCAACATGAAACACAAATCAATCATTATCAATGGCGTAGCTGATTATGTCCATATTTTTTTAGGGTTAAATCCTGCAAAATCAATATCCGATACTGTTTGGGAGATTAAACGTAGTTCCTCTATTTTTATCAATGAAAAAAAATGGTTCAGAAAAAAATTCAACTGTCAGGAAGGTTATGGTGGATTTTCATACGGAAAATCCCAAATAGATAATGTTTACAAATACATTCAAAACCAGGAACAACATCACAGGAAACAAACTTTCAGGAACGAATACATCAGGTTTCTCAAAAAGTTTGAAATAGAATATGATAAACAGTTTTTATTTGAATTTTTTGACTAAAAAATCATATTAAACAGATATGAAAAAAATACTATCCATATTAATCCTCGGCACAATTCTTT
>JAADID010000007.1:7730-9180 GCA_013151505.1 Chlorobiota bacterium
AACCTGCACTGGTGGGAAATGTTCAACGATCCTGTACTGGATACTCTGATCAAAACCGCATTAAATGAGAATAAAGATGTACTTGTTGCTGCTGCACGGATAGATGCTGCCCGCGCGAATGTCGGATATATAAAAGCCGACCAATGGCCTTCTTTTGGCTTCTCGGCCAACGCCGGAGGTGGCAATTTCGGAGGAGGACAACTCTTTGACAACAATACAAGCAACTTCTCGGCCTATCCCGAGATGTACTGGGAAATTGGTTTCTGGGGAAAATACCGCCGTCTGAACGAATCAGCCAGGGCAGACCTTTTGGCTTCCGAATACGGGTTGAGGACCATCCAGATAAGCTTGATATCCGCCGTTGCCAGCACCTATTTTTACCTGCTTGACAATAAAGCCAAACTGGAGATATCGAAAAGAACTCTTGCTTCACGCGACAGCGGTCTGATGATCATACAGGCCAGATATGATTATGGTATTATTCCGGAGATTGACCTGAACCAGGCACAGGTTCAGCGGGCCATATCAGCAGCGGCAGTGCCTATTTACAAAAGGGCGATTGGCCAAGCTGAAAATTCACTGAGCATTCTGCTGGGCCGTTATCCCGGTGAAATCATCACGGGCCTCCCGCTTATCGGGCAGGAAGAGCCACCGCAAATCCCCGCCGGACTGCCTTCGGAGCTTATGCTTCGCCGACCTGACGTCCAGCAGGCCCAGGCACGCTACGCCGCACAAAATGCGCTGATCGGCGCTGCCCAGGCCATGCGCTGGCCATCGTTGAATATTACCGGACTGCTCGGATATGCCAGCAACGATCTGTTCATGCTGAATACAGGCGGTCTCGCATGGGCGGTCGCCGGTTCACTCACCGGTCCTCTTTTCCAGTTTGGAAAAAACAAAAGACGGGTGGAAATCGAACGGGCCAATACGGAAGCTGCTTTGAGAGAATACGAAAACGTGGCTATCCGTGCTTTCCAGGAAGTGGAAGATGCGCTGGTTGCCATACAAACCCTGAAAGAAGAGTTGGTTGCCCAGGAGCAAAGATATAACGCGGCTGTGAATGCCGAGTACCTTTCTTTGCAACGATACGACAAAGGCAAAACAAGTTACCTGGAAGTCCTTGAATCACAACGGCAGTCTTTTGATGCCCAGTTACAGTATTCCCAAACGAGAAGGGAATTGCTCAATGCTCATGTGGCACTATATAAAGCGCTGGGCGGCGGATGGTTGTCACCCGAAGAAGAGCAGGCATACATCAAAGCACAGCAGCAGGCCGATTCGCTAAACAAAGTGAGATGATGAAGAAGCGCATACACGTTAAGGTGCTTGAGATCGGACATTACGTTTTGTGGGAATACCAGACAATTAAAGTTGAAAATTAGATTTCCTGTTTCATAGTTGGGGGATTCCTACCGCATTCTTCCCACAATGCCGTTTAATGATGCCTTGC
>JAADID010000106.1 GCA_013151505.1 Chlorobiota bacterium
GGCAGGAAGGGCAGGATCATTTTCACTCCCACTAACACCAGTAGTAACGAAAGCCCGATGTTCAGATAGCGGAATTTGTCGAGGATATTGATCAGTAAAAAGAAAAGAGACCGCAACCCGATGATGGCAAAGATGTTGGAGAAATAAACAATATACGGGTCTTTGGTAATGGAAAAAATGGCAGGAATGGAATCCACGGCAAAGATCACATCCGAAAACTCAACGATCAGCAACACGATAAACAAACTGCTCACGAACAGTTTACCGCTTTTCCGGATAAAGAAGTTATGTCCCGTATAATCTTTGTCAACGGAAAAATACCTCGCAGTAAACCGGATGACCGGGTGATTTTTGGTGTCAATTTTTTTCTCCTTGTTCCGCTGCAGAAACATTTTTACGCCTGTGAAAACAAGGAAAGCGCCAAATAAAAGCAACAGCCATTCAAACCGGTGAATGAGTGTTGAAAAAAGGAAAATAAATAGAAACCGCATGGCCACGGCGCCCAGAATTCCCCAGAAAAGTACCCGGTGGTAATATTTTTTCTCGATACCGAATGAGGCAAAAATCAGGATGATAACGAAAATGTTGTCAATGGATAAAGAATACTCAACGATGTATCCGGTCAGGAATTCCAGCGCCAGGTTTTCCCGGTAAATTTTCAGGGCGGTCCCGTTGTCCGAAACATTTTGAAGTTGCCTTGAAATGGGATGACCATACTCCGTCATTTTTTCTTTAATTCCGGCAATGTCTGTTATCCCGTGAATTTTCTCTCCAAAAAAGTAGATCAAAATAAAAGCCAGCAACGCCATGGATATCCAGATAACAGTCCAGATAGTGGCTTCTTTAAAACCGATTTCATGGTCCTTTTTGTGAAAGACACCGAGGTCGAGCGCAAGGAAAAACCCCATGGCAAGAAGAAAACCCAGAAGCACCATGTTGGAGTGAAAATCCATCTGAAAATTTTGCCCAAAAGTAGGGATTTCATAGATTTGTAAGGAAATCTTCCGCATGTCGTCTAAAATTTAAACTGGTAAATAAAATATTTTCATCCGGTTCCAAACACACAGTTGAAGTGAAAAATAAACAATGGTATAAAGTACTCAATGACAAATCTTTTCTTGCTGAAGGACGTGTAATCACGGTTCATGCCGGAACAAAAGAAATCTGCCTGACACACTTTGAAGGCAAAATCTGTGCTCTTGACAACAAATGCCCGCACCAGGGCGGCCCGCTGGGCGAAGGGAGTATCGAAAAAGGACTATTAAGATGTCCGTGGCACGGCTGGGATTATCACCCCTGCACCGGAAAAGCTCCCGGCTTTGACGATGGTGTGGAACCTTATCCCGTTAAAATAGAGGGCAATGCCGTTTTTGTGGCGCTTGAAGCGGAAAAAAAGCACGAAACAACCCTGTCGGACATCATGGCCGAAACCATGGTAAACTGGGGAATTGATACGGTTTTCGGGATGGTCGGACATTCAAATCTGGGACTGGCTGATGCCCTGCGACGGCAGGAAGAAAAAGGGAAACTGAAATACATCGGTATCCGGCATGAAGGAGCGGGAGCATTTGCCGCTTCCGCTTACGGAAAACTCACCGGAAAACCGGCAGCTTGTTTTGCCATCGCAGGACCGGGATCCACCAATATGTTTACCGGTATGTGGGACGCCAAAGTGGACCGCGCCCCGTTGCTAACGTTGACCGGACAGGTAGCTACACAGGTTGTGGGAACAGGAAATTTCCAGGAAGTGGATTTGTTGCTGGCTTTTCAATCTGTCGCCGGATTCAATCATCGTGTGGAACGCGACAGCAAACATAGTGAACTGATGTCGCTGGCCGTGAAACATGCCCTGATCAACCGGGATGTATCCCACCTGACCTTTCCCGATGAAATTCAAACCCTTCCTGCCGGTGATGAAACGCCGCAGAACCCGGACAACCGTATCACATCTTTTGATTTTACCCCGCCCGCGGAAAGCATCCGGCAGGCAACGGCGCTGATCAGAAAGAGCAAAAGACCCGTAATTATCGTGGGACACGGCGCCCGTTTCAGCATGCCGGCCGTCATCCGTTTCGCCGAAATGCTGAAAGCCCCGGTACTGACCACCTTCAAAGCCAAAGGACAGATATCCGACAGTCATCCCCTTGCCGGCGGTGTGCTTGGACGCAGCGGAACGCCTGTGGCTTCGCATTTTATGAACGAATCGGACCTGCTTATTGTACTGGGAGCCTCTTTTTCGAACCACACAGGCATCACCGATAAAAAGCCCACCATCCAGGTTGATTTCGACCCGCTGGCTTTGGCCAAGTTCCACAAGGTGGATGTGCAGGTTTTTGGCGAAATAGCTGTCAGTGTTGAGATTTTGAAAGAACAAACAAAAGGGAAAATCAGTACGCAGGATCAATCCGGGGAAATCGCCGAACGGTGGGATATCTGGCGTAATGAAAAACAAAAACGGTTAAAAGAATACCGGAAAAAAGGACTGGGCGCCATCCATGTTTTTGATGCCCTGAACCGGTATGCCCCCGAAAATGCCGTGATGACGGTGGATGTAGGAAACAATGCTTATTCTTTTGGCCGTTATTACGAAAGCAAAGACAATACTTTTCTGATGTCGGGTTACCTGGGATCCATCGGCTTTGCCCTGCCTGCCTCCATGGGGGCATGGGCTGCCGTGGGAAACACAAGGCCGGTAGTGGCAGTGGCCGGTGACGGTGGACTGTGTCAGTATCTGGCTGAAATAACTACACTCGTAAAATACAACATGCCTGTCAGGATCATCGTGCTGAACAACAACGAACTGGCCAAAATATCCAAAGAGCAGCGGTCAGGAAATTTTAAAGTCTGGCAAACAGGGCTTGTGAATCCTGACTTTGCCGCTTTTGCGGAGTCTTGCGGCGCGCTGGGTCTCAAAGCGGACAAATGCGATCAATTAGACGATGTGATGCAAAGGTTATTTTCTCATTCCGGACCTGCCCTGCTTGAAGTGGCCACTGATCCGGAACTACTCTAACGCTGAATGATAATGAAAGATCTGCACAGTCGTTTCCGCGATGTACGAAACTATACGGATGCCATTTTCAGGCCGCTGGCCGTTGAGGATTACATTCCGCAACCGGCTGAATTTGTCAGTCCGCCAAAATGGAACCTCGGTCATACAACCTGGTTTTTTGAAACTTTTATACTTCAGCCCTACGACCGGAAATATAAGGTTTTTAATGAAAATTACCCTTTTCTTTTCAATTCTTATTACAACAACGCCGGTTCCCGGATATTACGTTCCCGGCGCGGTGATCTGACCAGGCCCACAGTGGCGGAAGTTTATGAATACCGGAAATATATAGACGAAGCCATGCGCAATTTTATTTTGAATGACCCGGGTAAAGAAATTACGGCATTGATCGAACTGGGTTTGCAGCATGAACAGCAGCATCAGGAACTGTTTTGGACTGATTTAAAATATACGTTGGGACTGAATCCTCTTTTTCCTGCATATAATGGAAAAATCCCTTTCAAGGAAATTACGGAACAGAAGGAAATGAAATTTATCAGCATGGAAAAAGGGATTTACGATATTGGTTTTGAAGGCAATGGTTTTTGTTACGACAATGAACTTGGTAAGCATAAGGTTTACCTTCATAATTTTGCAATAGCGGAAAGGCCGGTTACCAATGCGGAATATCTTGAATTTATCGAAGGCGGAGGTTACGGCGACTTCAACCTGTGGCATGATGAAGGATGGAAATGGGTGAATGAAAATGAAATAAGCGCTCCTTTATATTGGTATAAGATTGACGGGAAATGGATGAATCATACATTGAAAGGATTGAAACCCGTGGTGCCGGGTGAAGCGGTAAAGCACATCAGTTTTTATGAGGCGTTTGCTTTTGCCGAATGGAAAGGTATGCGCCTGCCGACCGAATTTGAATGGGAAGCGGCATCCGACAGGCTCGGTTGGGGAAAACGGTGGGAATGGACCCAAAGCGCCTATCTGCCTTATCCGGGTTTCAGGAAAGCGCCGGGCGCTGTTGGCGAATACAACGGAAAGTTTATGGTAAACCAAATGGTTCTGCGGGGCGGATCGGTTGCCACATCACCGGGCCACAGCCGGAAAACTTACCGGAATTTTTTTCATCCTGACGAACGGTGGCAATTCACAGGAATAAGATTAGCAAAATGAATACAACAGAAACGAAACTTACCCCTTTTGCCATTGATGTGATCAATGGACTGGAAAAGAAAAACAAATCTTTGCCTTCAAAGTATTTTTACGATGAAGAAGGCGACCGGCTGTTTCAGCAGATCATGAACATGCCCGAATATTATCTGACCCGGTGCGAATTTGAAATACTGGCCGAACAAAGAAAAGAAATTTGTGACGCCATCGGCGCTTTTAACGCCTCTTTCAACCTGATCGAGTTTGGCGCAGGCGACGGACTGAAAACGAAACTTCTTCTGAAGTATCTGACTGACAGGAAAGCAGATTTCACATATTATCCCGTTGACATCTCCCTCCACATTTTAGATGAACTGACAGCCGACCTTCAGGATGAATTCCCTTCATTGCAGGTGGCACCTGTTCATGATGATTATTTCGGGGCGCTCAGGCAGATGGGAAATTTTAATAACAGGCGGAATGTTACCCTGTTTCTCGGATCGAACATAGGCAATTTTCATTATGATGAAGCTGCCGGATTTCTGAAACAGTTTGTTTCAAACAGCCGGTCGGGCGATATGCTCCTTTTGGGTGTTGACCTGCAAAAAGATCCCGGGATTATTTCCCTTGCTTATGACGACCCCCACGGCATCACCGCCGCTTTTAACCTGAACCTCCTGAGACGTATGAACAATGAGCTGGGAGCTGACTTTGATCTGGACAAATTCGGACATTATACTTACTATGAACCTGCTTCGGGGGAGGTATTGAGTTTTTTGATCTCATTGGAAAATCAGCTTGTATATTTTCCTGATTCGGACCAGACAATTTCTTTCGAAAAAAACGAACTCGTTCATACCGAGATCTCAAAAAAATATAAACCTGAAGAACTGGAAGAACTGGCTATATCACAGGGATTAAAACCGGTTTCTCATTTTCTGGACAGTAAAAATTATTTTACGGACACACTTTTTAGTGTCTGATTATTCAACAGAATCAGATGAAATTAGAAAAATAAATACACATTTAACGAGAAGAAATATGAAAGCAATATGGAACGGTACCGTACTGGCCGAAAGCGATAAAACTTACGTGATTGAGGGGAATCATTATTTCCCGCCCAAAACGATCAACCGCGAATACTTTGAAAACAGCGATACACACACCGTGTGCCCGTGGAAAGGGACGGCATCATATTACAGCATCAGGGCAAATGATAAAGTTAACAAAGATGCTGCCTGGTATTATCCGTCGCCAAAATATGCTGCGGAGAAAATAAAAGATCACGTGGCCTTCTGGCGTGGCGTGGAAATACAGGAATAATAAAATAATCATGAATAATACTGAGTGGAAAGAACTCACGATCAATCGTTTTGGTGATTTGGCGAAAGCATCCAACACGCTCCATCATGCCGCACAGTTTATTGCCTATGCAGGCAAACATCTTATCAGGGAAGAACCCGACGACAGCCATACCAGCGCCGTCTGGGTGCCGGAGAAAAATCTGTTAGCCGGTCAACCCATCAAATCCGTCAGCACAGAGTTGCGGGTTGCCCTGCATTATCCTTCCCTTATTTTAATGGTAACTGACAAGGACCTGAATGAGTTGGGATCGCTGGAAATGAACGGAAAAACAAAACCGGAAGCGCTGGCATGGCTGAAAAATCAGCTTCGTGAACTGGGTTTGGATGTCCGGCCTTTAACAGACAAGATCCATTTTGAAATCCCGTCGCATGAAGTTGAAAACGGAGGTGTTTACAAAATGGATCAATCCGGACTTTTTGCAGAGCTTGCCCGTTACCGGACCAACGGTCACCTGGTCTTAACACATTTTGCCGAACAGTTCGATACGGCTTCCCCGGTTTTGGTCTGGCCCCATCATTTTGATGAAGGAAGTTACATCCCGCTGCAATTTGAGAGCGGTGAAACCATCACCTCGGTCAGCATAGGACTGGCTGTCCCTGACAACGATTATGACTCCCCGTACTTTTATGTGACGGCCTGGAAAAAAGACGGATTGAATTACAAAAATAAACCGGAGATCACTTCCCCCGGACACTGGCATCAGCATGAATGGACAGAGCAGGTGCTGGAGGGAAAATCCCTGACAGGAATGGATAAAAACCGGCAACGCGACACTGCATTTGCTTTCATGAAGCAAGCGCTGGAAAACGTATTCCGGATCACAGGTATTGCCAAAAACCTGAAATGATCAGCCTGACTGAAATAGGGATCATCTTCGCTCCGTTAACTTTTTTGCCGGGACTGGGAATGATCATCCTGTCCACCTCCCGCCGTTACATAGAACTGATCAGGCAAATGCAGCAAATATTTGACAGGAATCTGGAATATGATGAACGTTTTTTCAAATGCCAGCGTAGCCGTCTCGGCATGTTCAAATGGTCATTGTCGCTGTTGTATATTGCTGCCGGTTTGATATTTCTTGGAAGCCTGACAGGCAGCCTGACACTCACTTTTCATCCCCTGTCGGAGTATCTTCTTTTTTCGTTTATGATCCTGGCGGTGATTGCTGCGGTGTCAGCCATGTTCCTTCTGGTCAAAGAATCCTTTGTTTCTGCGAGCCTGATTTACGAACAATTCGAAAAACAGGTTGAAGAAAAAAGTTAAACGGAATCCGATCAGAACACAAATAGTTTTAATTTTACGGCTTTATAAGAAGTTTGGAACAGACGGGCTAACCTGTCTGTTTACAGAGAAGTATTAATCATTGCTAAAAATAAACAGATGAAAAAGGTTTTGATATTATTCTGGGGTAAAGGAGGGAATGTGGAACGGATGGCACGTAAGGTTTATTCGATGTTTTCTCCCGAACAGACCGACATATTTGATGTTGTCAGTTTTGATGTTTCGAAAATCACGGATTACGACCTGATCATATTGGGCGGTTCAACTGTTGGGGCAGAATTGTGGACTGATGTCAAAGACGACAACGAGTGGAATCGTTTCTTCCGCAAGGTGGAAGACATTGACCTTTCAGGAAAGTATGTTGCCTTTTTCGGCCTTGGCGACCAGGTGCTTTATCCCGACCATTATGTGGATGCACTGGGGATTTTTAAAGAAGAAATGTCAAAAACAGGAGCCACACATATCGGTAATTGGCCCACCGAAGGATACCGGTTTACGGATTCTGACGGCATGGAAGGCGACCATTTTTTCGGCCTTGCCCTTGATGAAGACCGCCAGGCGGAGTTTACGGAAAAACGAGTGAAGAAATGGACGGATTTGCTGAAGAAGGAGGTTGGGCTATAAGGTTAAAAGTAAGAGCCGGGATATTGGAAAAATTGTTCGATTGCTCTATGGTTGAGTCCACTCTGAAAAGTATAAATCTTGCCACGGAGGCAATAAGCCACGAAGTTACACCAAGCCCACATATTTGGTTATCAACCCTTTGTGCGTCTTGGTGTCTTGGAGTCTTTGTGGCTAATCATTCAAAAATATGAGTTTTCGGAGTGAACTCATGGTTCAATGGCTTCATGGTTCGATTGCCTGTTAGAAATCAATTATGGTATTATTACGTTGCATTTCCATTTAAACAAACTTCAAGTGTTTTTACTTGACGCATGAGGGAAACACTGAAAACGCAGATAATAACGGATATGGATCATAGATTATCTGCGAAAATCAGCGTCAGTTAAATATCCGGGAATTTTCTCTTTGTCAGATAGCGCATTCCTTCAAAAGGGATGTATCCCATTTTTTTAAAAGCTTCAAAGGATTCATCGTTGTAATCTTCGATCATGCAGGCATAAATTCCGATACCCTGCTCGTCAAGCCATTTTTCACCGGCTTCCACAAGCTTTCGGGC
>JAADID010000114.1 GCA_013151505.1 Chlorobiota bacterium
TTATTGCGTAGGGACACCAATCGCAGCAAAAATCCCGAAGGGATGAAATGATTACAGAACAACAAGATGATAAAAAAACAACCTCGAAGAGGTGAAATGGATGCATTAGAATTCCGGTAGAGTTTCGTATAGTGAACCGCTGAACCGATAACCCGTATAGAATTTGACGTGAATAAATATAAAAGCCGCGAATGCGCGAATGAATTTTTCGCAAGCAAAAAATCCCCCTCTGTTTTAAATCTTGGGTGTCAGCCCTGTGCGTGGCTGACCTGGGCCAGGCTAAAAGAACAAAACCAAATTTGCCTTTTATTTTTCCAAAATAAAAAAGCCGTTGATGAAAACACCAACGGCTCAATGAAATATGGTTATCTGATCGTTATTTCTTTTCCTCCGGCATCAGTATCACTTTCAGGTAATTGTCTTCATTGAAATAGCGGTTTGCCATTTCTTTCAGTTCATCAGCCGTAACCGCTCTGATCTTTGCTTTCAGTTCATCCAATCCTATCAGGTTTTCGTTGTAGTAATAGGCGTTTTTGATCTTGTTAAGCCAGTAGTTGTTTTTCTCGAAATTGGTTTCGTAATCGCGGATAGCTGTTTCTTTTGCCTTTAAAAGGTTGACCTCATTGGGGCCGTTCGCTATCAGGGTGTCCATTTCAAGGAAGACGGTTTGAACCAGTTTGTCCACATTTTCAGGCGCACAACCCCAGGAGATAAGCAGATTGATCTCCTCTTTTGGATATTTTGTCATGTTCTGCCTGGCCCTTACGCCGTAAACGCCCCCCTGGTCTTCCCGCATACTTTCACGCATCCTGATGTTCAGTATTTTCACCAGCATGTTCATTTTCAGCCGGGTTTCCGGATCATAGGTAAACGGTTCATCCATCATGATGGCTACCATGCTTTTGGGTTCGGTGCCTTTGTGAACAACCGCTTCCGTGATACCCGGAGGAAACTCGGGGCTTACATCACGCCAGGTCAACCCGCCTTTCTGTGAAGGCAATGATCCCAGGTATTTTGTGATCATCGGCAGGATGGTATCCTTGCTGAAACTGCCGGTAAACACAAACGTGTATCCGTTGGCGTTGTCAAACAGTTTTTTGTAAAAAGAGTAAGCTTTATCAAGGTCAATGCTGTTGATCTGCTCCTCGGTGGGGATCACAATTGTCCTCGGATCATTCTGCGTAGCCAGCTTGTAAAGTGTATCGTAAAACACAGCCTGCGGGTTTGCCATCATGAATTTAAACTGGGTGGACATTTGCGATTTGAAGGTTTTAAAGGCGGCGGTGTCTTTCCGGGGCTGGGTAAAATAAAGATAAGCAAGCTGGAACATTGTTTCCATGTCTTTCTTTCCCGATTTGCCGCTAATACCCTGTGAGATTTTTCCAATTTGGGGATGAGCCGAAACATTCTTTCCTGTCAGAAATTTCTTCAACGAAACACGGTCAAAATCACCCACGCCACTTTGAGAAATGATCTGGCTGGTAAAAACGGCAGAAATGAAGTCATCATCTGGGACAACGGAAGTTCCTCCGAATCCGTAACTGGTCATCAGTATCTCATCGTTTTTAAAGGTTGTGGGTTTTAATACCACCGTAACACCGTTATTCAGTTTTATTTCGGTAATACCAAATTTTTCATTTTCCGATTGGTCTATGATAGTTCCTCCCGGAAGCGGGTTTTCGATCAGCGATTCCCCGACCGTTTCTTCCTTAAATGTTTCCACTTCGGCCTCTCTTGCTTTTTGAAGTGTGGCAAGGACTTCTTCCTCGTTGGGTATTTCCACCCCTTCTTTTTCCGGGCCGGTTACCAATACCACAAGCCCGTTATTTTTAGCAAAATAATAGGCTACCTGGTTGATGGCATCCAACTTAATGTCCGGCAGTACCGACTTGGTGAAAGCGGCTTCATAATCAATTCCCGGAAAAGGTTCCTGATTGAGGAAATTATCAATGTATTTGTTTACGAATCTTCTGGATTCGGTTTTATTTTTCTCGCTGAGCTTTTTGTCAAGCTGTTTTATCATGTCAGCTTTTTGCCTTTCCAGTTCATTTTCGGTAAAACCATAGCGTTTTATTTGCTTATTAACCTGCACCAACGACTCAATAGCGTCGTCAACACGGTTTTCTTTAACCATTGCATACATGGTATATGCATCCAGCGACCTGGCGAGGAAACCGCCGTAAGAAGCCCCGGCATAAACAAACGGTGCGTCCGGTTCCTGCGTTAACCCGAACAGGCGTTCGTTCAGCATGGAAATGAACAGGTTGAATTTGATCTTTGTCCTGTAATTGTCGTTGGTCTTGACATAGAACTTGTTCATTTTGCGGAACATGGCGACAGTGGTATAAGTGGCTTCCTTGTCGGTGGCGACGGAAACCAGTGGTTGTCCGTTGTTGGGAATGTTATACATTACCCGTTCCCTTTCGGGGTCAGGGTTTTTCATTCCCGCGAAATGTTCTTTAATCTGCTGCTCGGCATACATGGGGGTAATATCGCCAACAACCACCACGGCCATCAGGTCGGGGCGGTACCAGTCACCGTAAAATCTTGTGATAGCGCTGTAAGGACATGAATCAATAACGCTCATTTTACCGATAGGCAGCCGTTCGGCATAGCGGGAGTCTTTGAGCAGGACAGGGATATATTTTTTCATCATCCGGTCGTCGGCACCGAGGCCCAGCCGCCATTCTTCATGGACAACACCGCGTTCTTTATCAATTTCCACCGGATCAAAAGAAAGCTCATGGGCCCAGTTTTCAAGGATCATAAAAGCCGAATCAAGTAATCCCTGCCTGTCGGACGGGATTTGAAACATGTAAACCGTTTGATCAAAACTTGTGTAGGCATTCAGGTCGGGACCAAAATCAACTCCCGATTCTTCAAGAAAATTCACCAGGTCATTTTTGCTGAAGTCTTTGGAACCGTTGAAAGCCATGTGTTCAACAAAGTGTGCCAGCCCCTGCTGGTCGTCATCTTCGAGTACTGATCCGGCATTGACAACAAGACGGAATTCAACTCGTTTTTCAGGTTTATGGTTTTGACGGATGTAATACTTTAATCCATTGTCGAGCTGTCCGACAACCACATCCGGGTCGCGCTGAATAGGATCATCAAGAGGATAATTTTGTGAAAACAGAGATACAGACGAAAACAGAATGAACTGTATCAGAACAAAAAAGCGAATAAATGATTTCATTTGGAGTTTTTATTTAGGGTTAATCAGCAAAAATAAAGAATAGTTGATACAAACCGCTGAATTTTTATAACATTTCACGCGGACAGGGAGAGATGAGTCAGCCCGGCCGGTCATCGTATCAACGCCGGAATATTTACCAGATATATGCTCTTTCTTCTTTTGGGATATAGAGCCTGTCTTCGGGGGAAATCCTGAAAGCTGCCAGGAATACATCGAGGTTGAAAACCGGCACATTTACCCTGGCTTCTCCGGGGCTGTGAACATCTTCCTTTAACCTCCGCATCAACTCTTTGTCCCGGATATTCTGTCGCCACACCTGGGCATAACCCATAAAAAACCGCTGATCTCCCGTAAAGCCGTCAATGGTTTCGGGTTCTTTCCCGTTCAGCGACATTTTAAAGGCATCCCAGGCAATGTTCAGCCCGCCGAGGTCGGCGATGTTCTCGCCCATGGTCAGTTTACCGTTTACATGAAGACTGTCAAGCAATGTATATTGATCGTATTGCTTACTGAGAATTTTTGTCTTTTCTTCAAACCGTTTGGCATCTTCCACTGTCCACCAGTCGTTCATGTTCCCGTCCTTGTCATATTTTCTTCCCTGGTCATCAAAGCCGTGGGTCATTTCATGGCCGATCACCACGCCGATGGCGCCGTAATTCACCGCATCATCGGCATCGGCATTGAAAAACGGGGGTTGAAGTATTCCTGCCGGAAAAACGATCTCGTTGTTGGAAGGATTATAATAGGCATTGACCGTTTGCGGTGTCATGCCCCATTCGGTTTTGTCAACGGGCTTGCCGATCTTGGCCAGGTTCCGGTTAAATTCCAGTTTGCTGGCATTGCGGACATTCTGCAGATAATTCTCCGGTGTGACTTTCAGTTTAGAGTAATCTTTCCATTTGTCGGGATAGCCGATCTTCACCGTAATGGCATCCAGTTTTGCCAGCGCCTGCTTTTTCGTTTCGTCCGACATCCAGTCCAGGTTTCTGATTCTTTCGGCAAATGCTTTCCGTAGGTTCTCCACAAGCCTGATCATTCTTTTTTTGGACTCGGCCGGGAAATACTTTTCGACGTACAACTGGCCGATGGCCTCACCCAAACCTTTTGATGTGGTGTTCATCACCCTTTTCCATCGCGGCTTCAGCTCCTGTTGTCCCGAGAGGGTTTTTCCGTAAAATTCAAAATGTTCGTTTACAAAGTCATCACTCAGATAATTGGCTGATTTGTTCAGCAGGTTCCATGTCAGGTAAACTTTCCAGTCGTCAACTGAATATTTGTCCATCAACGGACTGATGCCTGCGATAAAATCTTTCTGGCTTAGATTAATATCTCCGGGTTCGGGCAGTCCCAGCGCAGTAAAATAACCCTGCCAGTCGAATGCAGGCGAAATTTCTTTCAAGCCGCGAAGTCCTGTCTTGTAATAGTTTTTTTCAGCGTCCCGGCGTTCGGTACGGGTTTTCGAGATACCGGCGAGCGCCGTTTCAATGTCCATTATTTTTTTGGCATCTGCCTCTGCTGTTTTTTCATCTTCACCGGCAAGCATGAACATGCGGGTAACATAACTGACATAATCTTTACGAAGCTGTTTATTACGGTTATCCTTTCCCGTGTAATATTCCACATCCGGCATACCGAGGCCGCCCTGGTAGAAATTGGCGATCTCCATGCTGCTGTTTTTCTGGTCGGCATCGGCAAAAAAGTAAAAAAGCGGATAGATACCTTCCTTTTGCATCTCGGCGATGTGATGTTGAATATCTTTTTTCGTTTTGAGGCTGTTGATCGTATTCAGGTCTTTGCGAATGGCATCCAGCCCCAGCTTTTCAATCTGCACCGTGTCCATCCCGCTGTTGAAGAAATCCCTGATCTGCTGACTCACACTGCCTGTTTCGGCGTTCTTGTCTTTTGAAACCTCATCAACAAGTTCTTTCAGTTTTTCCTGGTTCTGGTCGAATAATACGTTGAATGCACCGTACTGGCTGTATTCGGGAGGTATGGGATTGGCTGCCATCCATCCGCCGTTCACATAACGATAAAAATCATTACCGGGTTTATAGTTCATGTCCATATTGGCCGGGTCAATTGCTTTTGTCATACTTTCTGAATTTTTGCTGCTGCAACAACTGTTAATTAAAATGGCAACGGTTGCAAACAGAATAAGAAAAATCGTTTTTTTCATTTTTCATTTTTTAAAAACGGGCAAATGTAAGATATTTAGCTTTCTTAAAAGGTTATGATAAAAGGGATTTCTTAAAAAAAGTTACAGGACTTTTTTAAATCCTAAAATTCCAGTTCCAGGTTAAGCTGATCTTTCAGCTTGATGATACCCGGGTACTTTTTCGCCATTTCCTCAAACCGTTCCCGGTCGGTATAGGCAACTTTTTTGTCTGTTTTTTTAGGAAGGACATGTTTCAGACTGATCTGATTGTTCTTCAGCTCTTTTTTCAGGAATTCAAGCAGGGCGGTAACATTCAGGACATCCTGGGCAATGATGATGTTGTCCACTTTGTATTCGATGGTGAAATTTTCCTTCAGGACGGGATCATATTTCCCGATGGCAGCAGCAAAGCTGGGTGACTTTGACTTGTAGGACTCCACAAAGCTATGCCACGTATCAAGCAGTTTCTGCTGGTCAAATTCCGTGGCGATCACTTCTTCTTCCTTTGTTTCTTTGTTGTCGTCCTTTCGTTTCAACGCTTCCAGGCTGTCTTTTATAGAGATGTGTTTGATTTTGGATTTCCCTGAAGTCCCCGTCCCGGTAACCGGTTTTTGTTCCGGTGTTTGCAAAGGTTTGGTTTCCGTTTTTGTGACCGGCTGTTTTAGGGAAGCCTGTTGAGGCTGGGGTTCGGTTTTCTTTTCTGAATATTGAACGGGTTTTTCTTTTACCACAGAAGGTGGCGAAGGAGCAGCCGTTTTTGGCATCTGTCTTTCCTGCGGAGCAAATACCAACCGGCTTAACTGCATCAGGGCAATTTCAATATGCAGCCGCTTGTTGTTACTGGTTTTGTAATCCAGGTCGTATTTATTGCAGATTTTCATCGCTTCCATGAGTAATTCTGCCGGACAGGAAGCGGCCTGTTTGTTGTAACGTTCTTTCAGCGAAGGGCTGGCCAGCAGCAGTTCCAGTGTTGCGGGATCTTTAATTACCAGAAGGTTGCGGAAATGTTCATTCAGCCCGGTTATAAAATCCTGCCCGTCAAATCCGTTTTCGATGATCTGATTGAAGACCAGCAGCAGTTGCGAAATATCCCCGGCAAGCATGGCATCCGTCACCCTGAAATAATATTCATAATCCAGAATGTTCAGGTTTTCGATGACCTGTTTGTAAGTCAGTTCCTTGCCGCTGTAACTGACGATCTGGTCGAAAGTTGAAAGAGCGTCGCGCAGCGCACCATCTGCTTTCTGTGCAATGATGTGCAGGGCTTCCACCTCGGCATCCACACCTTCGTTTTTGGCGACATAGGCCAGGTGACCGGCAATGTCTTCCACGCTGATCCTTTTGAAATCAAAGATCTGACAACGCGAAAGGATGGTGGGAAGGATTTTGTGTTTTTCAGTGGTTGCCAGGATAAATTTGGCATAAGCGGGCGGTTCTTCCAGTGTTTTCAGGAAAGCATTGAATGCAGCCTGCGAAAGCATGTGAACCTCGTCAATGATATACACTTTGTATTTCCCGACTTGCGGAGGTATCCTCACCTGGTCAACCAGGGTACGTATATCTTCCACCGAGTTATTGGAGGCGGCGTCCAGTTCATGGATGTTGAACGATGCGTTGTTGTTAAAGGCGATACACGATTCGCACCGGTTGCAGGGTTCCAGGGTATCGGTCAGGTTTTCGCAGTTGATGGTTTTTGCGAGAATGCGCGCACAGGTGGTTTTTCCAACGCCCCGCGGACCGGTGAACAAAAAGGCCTGGGCCACCTGGTTGTTGCGGATGGCATTCTGCAGCGTGGACGTGATGGAATCCTGGCCCACCACCTGTTTAAAAGTGGCCGGTCTGTACTTGCGTGCCGATACGATAAAATTCTCCATGTATTTCGGGTAAAAACAGGGAGTCAAAAGTACAACTTTTCCGGCAGATGAAAAGTTCAGGGTTTACGAATTGTTGTATTTTTTCCCTAAATCATTCAGTCTTGTGCTACGGCTCATGCGTGACTGACATGGCCGGAACCAAATCTCCGGGCCATTCGTGCATTCGCGGCTTGTCATTTTTTTAAACCCAAAATTGTCATTTAAAATAAGCATTTAATAATTTAATTAAATAATAATGACATTTAATTTATTGGATAAGAGCTGACTAAAATGAC
>JAADID010000292.1 GCA_013151505.1 Chlorobiota bacterium
GGGTGATTTTTAACCAAAGTTGCTTGTCCTCTAACCTATGAAACCTTAAAATAAATAAGAACGTTCAATTCAGAGGAACTATCGGGCAGGTTCGTGGGAAAGAGCGCCGTAGGAATCCCAATCCTATGAAACACGATACCTGCCTGCCGATTTACCAGCCAACGTATGGCAGGCAGGTTTTATTTCTCCCAGTAGTTGTCGGGGACTCCCGCGCCATTACCCACGCGACCCCCTCTGACTCCCCCACCTGGCCGCCGTACTACTTTGGCAGGCGGAAAGGGGGAGAACTTCCTACCCGTGCAATGGTTCGCCCGCCTGAATGACACAGTCGGGCAGGGAGCTAAATGATAAAGAGAGTGTCCGGTTTCAGTTAGGTGGCGTCTTTCTATGAAACACTACACTACCAACTTACGTTCAGTTCCCTGCCTTCGCCGAAACGGCTACGTGCAGGCAGGCGAGGAGCGAAACAACGTGGGAATCCTGATCCTATGAAACACGTAACCTTATTATCTCATTCGTTATCGGGGACTCCTGCGCCACTGCCCTTCGCTATCCCCTCTGGCCGGGGCTGTCTAAAAAGTCATAGCGACAAAAGAAACTTTAGGGTATCCACCCCGTCCGCATAATCCCACAGCTCCGGCTGCTGGCTTTTACCGAACGGCACGGTATTTTCCAGGTTTTCACTGCCCGAAACCACACATTGTATTTTTTCCCTGTTTTCTTTTAAAGTTTCTATTACGGAATTCAAATCTTTGTAATATTCATAATAAACCACACTCACCGGAGAGGCAAAACGGAAGTCTTCTGTCAGCAACAGATTCCCGCTATCGAAATGTGGCGTCCGGTTCACGAGATAAATGGCTTTGTTGTATTCGTAATTGTTAAAATATTTGTGGTTCTCGATAATTTTTTTGTTCCTGCCCAGCACTTCCAGCAGGTTGTCAAAGTCATAACCTTCGGGCACAAACAGTTTGGATACATTTCGGCAACCGAGCCCGAAATAAAGAAAAATATCCTCCGACAGTTTTTCCATGTCGCTTTCAGTTTCATTACCGGTCAGGACAGCCACCCCGTTCCGGTTCCGCCGGATGATGTTGGGATATTTCCCGAAATAATACTCGAAATATCTCGATGTGTTGTCGCTTCCGGTCGCGATGATGGCATCAAAGTTTTCCAGCCTGGTTTCCGTAAATTCAACAAGATCCCTGAAACCGGGTTCAATGTCAAAAAGCAGACCGGTAACGGCAGGCAACAACTTATTGTCATCACCGGATAATCTGGCAACAATCCTGTTACCGGTGATGAGAACCGATAAAAAATCGTGAAACCCCACCAACGGAAGATTTCCCGCCATGACAACTCCCACGGTATTTGTTTTTTCTTTTTCCTCCAGTTCATAACGGTAAGGTGAAAGCCATTTTTCAAGGTTTGTTTTCCGGAGCATCCGTACAATGGAGTTGAACATATATTCAACATTTTCCATTACGAACCATCCGTTGTAATGATGTGAATCTTCAATCAACTTGGATAAAAAACGGATACCTTCATCTGACACAGACAATATATCCGCGTCAATGTTTTCATCGTTCACGACAGTGTCCAACACCCTTCCCAGTCGTGCAAACGCTTCTGTTCTTTTTTCCAACGAAACCATGTTTGTCCTTTTTGCAAAGATAATCACAACCCTGTTACCGGACCCCCGGATAACCGGATCCATCTTTCTTACGAAAACCTGAAAAAACCAATCTGTTTACCGTCACATAATTAGAACCATTCTAAAATTACAAACTGTGATAAAATAAATATGAATTATGATTACTTTTGCCGTCCCTTAAAATAAAAGCGGAAAATGAAAAAACATAATTTCTATGCCGGCCCTTCGATTTTGCCGGAATATACTATTGAGAATACTGCGGAGGCGGTGCGTAATTTTGCGGATATGGGTTTATCCATAATGGAAGTGTCCCATCGCAGCAAAGAGTTTGTAGCCGTTATGGAAGAAGCACAACAGCTTTTCAAAGAGTTGCTTAATATTCCCGAGGGTTATCATGTCCTGTTCCTGGGTGGCGGGGCAAGCACCCAGTTTGCTATGGTTCCGTTTAACCTGATGAACAAAAAGGCTGCCTATCTCAACACGGGTGCCTGGGCAAAAAAAGCCATTAAAGAGGCGCAGGGATTTGGCGAAGTGGAAGTTGTGGCTTCATCCGAAGACAAGAATTTCAATTATATCCCGAAAAATTATACCATCCCCGAGGATGCCGATTATTTCCATATTACCACAAACAACACCATTTACGGCACAGAGATCAAAAACGATATTGATTCTCCGGTACCTTTGGTGGCCGATATGTCGTCCGATATTTTAAGTCGTCCTGTTGACATTTCAAAGTATGCCATCATATATGGCGGAGCTCAAAAAAACCTGGCGCCTGCCGGTGTTACCTTTGTGATCATCAGGGAAGACATCCTGGGCAAAGTGAACAGGCATATCCCGACCATGCTGAATTACAAAACACACATTGAAAAGGAAAGCATGTTCAACACGCCGCCCGTACTCCCTGTTTTTGCTGCATTGCAAACGCTGAAATGGCTGAAAAAAAATGGCGGCATCAGCGAAATGCAAAAAAAGAATGAGTACAAAGCCAAGTTGCTTTATGAAGAAATTGACAGGAACCCGCTGTTCAGAAGTACAGTTCCCGACGAGAACGACCGTTCATTGATGAACATTTGCTTTGTCATGAAAGACGGTTTTGAAGAGCTTGAAAAACCGTTTCTGGAGTTTGCCACAAGCCGTGGAATGATCGGCATCAAAGGACACAGGTCAGTGGGTGGTTTCAGAGCTTCGACTTACAATGCACTTCCTGTCGAAAGCGTACAGGCACTTATCGGGACCATGCGCGAATTTGCTGAAAAAAATGCGTAATATTGTAACGTTCATCGTCATTTAATCACTTTGTCAAAATGAAAAAAGTACTGGTAGCTACCATAAAGCCGTTTGCCCCTGCCGCTGTCAATCAGATAAAAGAAGTTTTTGACAAGGCAGGGTACGAATGCAAATTTTTTGAAAAATACAACGGTCAGGACGAACTGATCGAAGCCGTTAAAGATGCCGAAGCGCTGATCGTGCGCAGTGATAAAATCACTCAGGAAGTCATTGCCGCCGCACCCAATATGAAGATTGTTGTCAGGGCGGGCGCCGGATACGACAACATTGACCTGAAGGCAGCTACCGATCATGGTGTTGTTGTTATGAACACTCCGGGTCAGAACTCAAATGCCGTTGCCGAACTGGCATTGGGCATGATGGTTTACCAGGCCCGTAATCATTTCAACGGTACATCGGGCAGGGAGTTGAAAGGAAAAAAACTGGGTATCCATGCTTACGGACATGTTGGGAAACTGGTGGCACGCATCGCCAAAGGTTTCGGTATGGAACTATATGCTTTCGACCCGTTTATTCCCGATGAAGAAATTGAAAAAGACGGAGTTACCGTTTGCAAGACCGCAGAGGAAATGTATGCTTTGTGCGATTACGTGAGCCTGCATATCCCTGCAAATGAAAAAACGATAAAATCCATCAACTACGAACTGCTTTCAAATATGAAGCAAGGAGCAGTTCTTGTTAATACTGCGCGAAAAGAAGTTATTAACGAAGGAGGGTTATTAAAAATCTTTGAAAACAACTCAGAATTCCAATATATTTCAGATATTGCACCTGACAATGCACAATTATTGATTGACAAGTTCAATGATCGTTGTTTCTTCACACCAAAAAAAATGGGGGCTCAAACGGCTGAAGCGAACATAAACGCCGGAATTGCAGCCGCTAAGCAAATAATTAATTTTTTTGAGCATGGAGATACAACTTTTGTTGTAAATTAGTGGCCTTGCCACAAATGCTGACATTCCAAACTAAAAACTAAATGGTCTTATTGACTTTCTCAATGCTGGGAGAAAGACAAATGTGAGAAATCAATTTTTTAACTAAACTAAAATTAATCATGTCACAGCAAGAAGAAGAGAACAGAGTAAAAGAGGAAAGGACTATGACGTTCTTTAGGTTTGAAGATTTGAGGGTTTATCACAAGTCTCTGGACTATGTAAACTGGTTGCAGGATGTAAGCATTTTATACCCTGACAATGACAAAACCGATCTGATCAGGAGATTCAATGCTTCGGCAAGAAACATCTCATTTTATATCGCGGAGGGTTCGTCTCGTAATAAAAGCCAGTTTGTATTTTATCTGAAGCTGGCCAAAAGCGCCATTCGCGAGTGTATGGTCTGTACGACAATGGCATACAAGGCGAACAACATCAGTGATAAACATGAAGAAGAATCGAGAAATCAATTGATGGAACTGACAAAAATGATCGGCGCATTGATTTCCTCCCTGCAGCGCAGCAGTGGAAATTACAACAACTATGGTGACCCCGGGCAGAACAGCAGGAATTATAACGGCGATAACGTTCAACCTTACCCGGAACATGTACCAAGTGAGATGACCAATAACTTTTAACGGCTTTTAAAATAGTTTCCAGTCCACTTTCATTTATTTTTTATGAGTAAATGAGAGTGGATTTTTTATTTTTGCGTCTTCTGAAAATTAAACAAATCATTATGGCAACATTAAAAGCATTCAAAGGTCTCAGGCCGCCAAAAGAAATTGCAAAAGACCTGGCATCGCGTCCTTATGATGTGCTCAACTCCGAAGAGGCCCGTGAAGAAGCAAAAGGGAATCCTTTTTCATTGCTGCATATTATCAAACCCGAAATAGATCTTGCCGAAGGGATTAACTTATACAACCCTGAAGTTTATGAAAAAGCAAAGGAAAATTTCGAGGCATTCAAACAGAAAGGATGGCTGAAAAAAGATGATAAAGATCACCTCTACATCTATGCGCAAACCATGTGGGGCAAAACCCAGTATGGAATTGTAGGTTGTGCGAGCGTTGATGATTACCTGAACAACGTGATTAAAAAACATGAACTTACCCGGCCGGACAAAGAAGAAGACCGGATGAAACATGTCAGGATCACCAACGCCAATATGGAGCCGGTGTTTTTTTCTTATCCTGCAAAAGAAGAGCTGGACAATCTGGTCATGGATTATGCCAAAAGCCATGAACCGGAATATGATTTTACTGCTGATGACGGTGTTGGCCACCATTTCTGGGTGATCGAAGATGAAGGGATGATTAGCAAAATAATAGCCTTTTTCGATGAAATGCCGGCGGTTTATGTCGCAGACGGCCACCACCGTACGGCTGCCGCCGCTCTGGTCGGAAAAGAAAAACGTGAAGCCAACCCAAACCATACCGGTAACGAAGAATACAACTTTTTCCTCGCTGTCCATTTTCCTGATAACCAACTTACGATCATTGATTATAACCGCGTTGTTAAGGACCTGAACGGAAATACTCCCGAAGAATTCCTGAATAAGCTGGAGAAAGCTTTCGATATTGAAGAAAAGGGAAATGAAATCTATAAACCCCGTAAACTGCATGAGTTTTCAATGTACCTTGAAGGGAAATGGTATTCGCTGAAAGCAAAAGAAGGAACCTATAACGACAACGACCCCATCGGCGTGCTTGATGTGACCATTCTGACCCATCAGGTTTTGGAACCCATTTTGGGCATTGAAGATTTAAGAAGGTCAAAGCGCATTGACTTTGTCGGCGGGATTCGCGGACTTGGCGAGTTGCAGAAAAGGGTTGACAGCGGCGAAATGAAAGTGGCATTTGCCCTTTATCCCGTTAGCATGAAACAACTGATAGATATTGCCGACAGCGGTAAGATCATGCCTCCGAAAACTACCTGGTTTGAACCCAAGCTCCGTTCGGGACTTGTGGTGCACGAACTGGAATAATATTTTCTAATTTTTTAAACTTATACATCATGGAAGTAAAAGACAAAGTGCTGGAAACATTGAAAAAATCTGATAAACCCCTCAAAGGTGGTGAAATATCAGAGATCAGTGGCATAGACAAAAAAGAGGTTGACAAAGCCATCAAAGTCCTGAAAAAGGAGGGACTGCTCGAATCGCCTAAAAGATGCTACTATACGGCGAAGTAACTTTTTTGCAAAATATTTCTTTAAACCCGCATGACATTACGGTAAAAATTTCGTATTTTCGGTATCGAAATTTTAGCGTAATAATATGAAATATTTACTGGTTTCTTTTTTCTCATTCCTGATCCTTTCAAGCCTTTCGGGGCAGGATACCTTTTCAATTTGTGCCGTAGATACCGTTACCGGAGAAGTCGGCAGCGCCGGAGCTTCCTGCATTGACGAGAACGGCATTCCGGGCGGCGTAATTGTACTCAGCGATGTTCATCCCGGCGTGGGAGTTATTCATACCCAGGCTTACTGGAATCCGGCCAATCAGAACTACGCCCGTCAGTTAATGGATGACAGTTTATCGCCACAACAGATCATTGACTCACTGATTGCCAATGATGTGCAGAACAACCCGACCATCAGGCAATACGGCATAGTGGATTTTCGTGACGGGGTAGCCCGCTCGGCAGCCTATACCGGCGTGAACACTGACGATTACAAAGGCCATATCACCGGTGGTTTTTACTCTATCCAGGGAAATATTCTTCTGGGCCCGCAGATTCTGGATTCCATGGAAAGCCGTTTTTTAAACACCGAAGGAAGCCTTGTCTGCCGGCTGATGGCCGCGCTGCAGGGAGCCAAAGTGCCTGGCGCCGACATCCGCTGCCTCGACGACGGGGTATCTTCCCTCTCGGCTTTTGTCAGAGTAGCCAAACCCGACGACCCGACTGATTCATTGTCCTTTGAATTTAATGTCCCCTCGGTCATTCCGGGCGTTGATCCCATAGATTCGCTTCAAACGCTTGTTGATCAGTGGGGAGGATGCAATGCCACCGGTATGGGTGAAAAAATCAGACCTGACAAAATGGATGTTTACCCGAATCCGGCGAATGATAAAATCACCTTCCGTCTCAAACAGGATAACTCTTCGTCGTCAGGCGTCCTGCATATCCTGGATGCTTATGGAAAAGAAATACTCCGCAAAACGGTTTCCGGCAAAAACAAGATCAAAGTCAATGTTTCCGGCTATGTATCGGGAATCTATTTCTACAAGTATGAATCTGCCGGAAATAATATTTTAAAAGGTAAATTTGTAGTCAACTGATCGAAAAAAATTATTCATGAATATATGTGTTAAAATCCCAAGTGTCATGAAAAAGTCAATAAAATATTTATTCGTTTTGGTCTTCTCGGCCGTCACTCTATCCGGAATTGCGAATCCGCCTGGAAATGATTCCAATAAAGCCGTTTTACAAATATCCGACACTTTAAGCTTTAATGAATACCAGGGAAAAATAGTTGATGCACAGACCGGCGAGCCCCTGTCGTTTGCTACCATCGCCGTGGAAGGCGAAAACACGGCAACCGTTTCAAACAGCGAAGGAGGCTTTATTTTAAAAAAGTCAACAAGGATAGCAAAGCCCAAAATATTGTGGTATCCTACCTTGGTTATAAAAACCTCATTTTTCCCCTGAAGAATTTTACAAAAAAGAAAAACATCCTGAAACTGGAGCCTTCTGTGATCATGCTCAAAGAGATTGTTGTCACACCGGGTCCTGCTTACAACATCATTGTAAAAGTCCTGGACAACGTCGAAAAGAATTATCCGCTTGAACCCAACCAAATGACCGGGTTTTATCGTGAGTCCATCAAAAAAAGAAACAGTTATGTTTCGCTGGCCGAAGCCATCGTGAAGATTTACAAAGCCCCGTATAAGGGCATGCAGAATGACCAGGTCCGTATATTGAAAGGCAGAAAAGGCGCCAACATCAAAAGAATGGACACATTGCTGTTCAAGCTTCAGGGCGGGCCGAATACGGGTTTGCTGCTTGATCTTGTGAAAAACCCTGAAATATTGCTGAACCGTGAGATGCTTCAGGACTATAATTTCAAACTGAGTGGCGAGACCATGCTGGACGGAAAATTGAATTACATCATCTCGTTTTCCCCGAAATATTCAAAAGCGGTACTTTATTCGGGTAAATTTTATGTGGAAGTCAACCGTTATGCACTCACCGCCGCCGATTTTAACCTGAACCTGACGGATCCCGAGGCAGCAAGCGAGCTGTTTATCAGGAAGAAACCTGCCGGCGTTACTGTAACCCCCGTCTTTACGCATTATATTGTGAAATACAGGGAACAGGGCGGAAAATGGTATTTCAATTATGCCAAAGGGGAAGTGAAGTTTAAGGTAAAATGGAAAAAGAAAATGTTTTCCACCAACTATACTACCCTGCAGGAAATTGCCATAACCGACAGGAGCACAAAAAATGTTACGCGCTTCAAGACATCCAAAAGGTTCAAATCCAGACAGATTTTTGCCGAAACCGTTGCTGCTTTCAGCGACGAAAATTACTGGGGTAAATACAACTACATCGAACCCGACCAGTCCATCGAAATGGCGATAAAGAAGTTCAAACGGATTCTGGGAAGATAAAAAATCCTGACCGGTTTACGATTTGATTCGTTTATTCGGCACCGGCATTTGTTTTTTTCCGAAACGGAATTAATTCCAAATTGCACAATCCGCATCAATTATTTCGGTTTGTAAATCAACCGGCAGGGAAGAGTTTTTTTCAACTCATGCATATTTTTTTAATTTTGTCCGTCTTACTTTTTCTAAAACAGAACATATTACATAAACTATGTCGAAAACTGCTCATGCTTTTTTCATCATCATTCTTTCCCTTATCGTTGTGGTGGTGTCCGCGTTATTGTTTTACAAGGGATTTTCCTATTACGACACACCTCTTGAAGAAAGATTTTATCATCCGGATTACCAGATGTTGCGATCCAGCGGGCCTGTGGGCCACGGGCTCGGCATAATTGGTTCGTTGCTGATGTTCATCGGGGTTGGCATTTATATGCTCCGTAAAAGATGGCGTACCCTCTCACGGTGGGGACAGTTGAAATACTGGCTTGAGTTCCATATTTTTTTATGTACGCTCGGCCCGATTATGGTACTTTTCCATACCACCTTTAAATTCGGCGGGCTGGTATCCATCAGCTTCTGGAGCATGGTGGCGGTGTTTGCCAGCGGTGTGATCGGAAGGTTCATTTACATTCAGATACCGCGCACTATTGAAGGCCGGGAGCTGA
>JAADID010000080.1 GCA_013151505.1 Chlorobiota bacterium
TACTGTATGAATGGTAGGATGGTGGAATGGTGGATGATCGGATGAGTAAAAGGAGAGAGAAATTTTGAAAAGGAGTGTTCAGAAATCTGTGTCATTTTCTAAAATTCGTTCTGAATTCATTCCCTGAAAACTTGTGCAATCCCATCGGGATGGAATGTTATAGCCGGGGACGTCAGTCCAATGTCAATAAGATGTCCTGCCGATGGCAGGAATCCCCTGGGACTCTCCCCTGTCATTCCTACGAACACTTAAACAGCCCCCTTTTGCGTCTCCGCGTCTTTGTGTGAAAAAAAAAACAGATTACTTGTCATCAAAATCAAAAAACAACGCATACCGGTAAGGATTCCCTTTCCGCATTTCGATTTTTATCTCGGAAATCAGGAAATCCTCCCGGTTGGGGTTCCAGATGAAGAAATTAAAACTCACTCCTTTTGTACTCATTTTGCTTTTAAGCGCATCCTGAAGGTTCACCGTTAAATATACATCCTGCCATTTGCCTTTTTCCGGACCGAAAGATTTAAAATTCATTCCTTTCCAGAATACTTTTTTCCCTTTCTTTTCAATTTGCACAACCAGCAAAGCGGAACAGGAATCCGTTAAGGGCCTGATTCGCGCCGAAACATCAATGAATTTGTAAATGTTATCCGTAAAATCATCAACCGCAAATTTGCAGAAAGGCCCGTACTTTTCATCAGGCATCTGATGATACACCGCATGGCTACCGGAACTGTCGGTTTCAACATGGCCTGATTTGATCTTCAGCGGGCCTGTTGTTTTTATAAAATCAGTGAATGCCATTACTTCGGGTTTAATAACTTTCAGCGAATCACCAGCTACCCTTGAATATGTATATTCCTCAAACGTAAACCCGTAATCGTAATCAATGAGATAAGGAAAATGCTTTTTTACAATTTGAAAATAATCTTTGTTCAGCCCGCAGGTGATCACCCTGTCTTGTTGTATGTTGCCCGTCACCGAATCGAACCGGATGATATTCAGGTTTTTGTTTCTTGTTGAATAATGAGGAATTTTACGTCCGTACTTTCTGAAATAATAGTTATTATAATAAGGTATGTAATCATCCACCATAAACACATTTCCCGGATATTTCTTATTCAGTTCGATGGCGCTTTTCACAACCTGCTCAAACGGCTGCTTGTACATTATTTTGTAATGTTCTCTTTTCAAAACAAGGGTCAGGATATTAACAAGCAGGATAAGTACAACGGATACAGCCACGTATTGTAGTTTCGGTTTCCCGATATATGAAAACAAGAACATAAATAAATACGGGGTGGAAAATATCATTAACGAATATTGAAGGATGGGGTCAATGATCACCGAATAAGCATAGCCGATGATCATGGGCAGCAAAAACCAGGTCAACATAACCTGACGAATTTTTTTCGTTTGATCCGAAGCAGGATTGCTCGCGGAAGAGACCAACAGAAATACAAAAACAAAACCAAGCACACCCGCTACCCAGAACGAAAAATGCAACAGCCAGTCAAGAAACTGAAACAGGAACCAGGGCGAAGGCTTTGCAAGCCACCCTCCTATTCCACCCAACCTGAGCTGACTGAAAAAAATGGGCAGGTGCGGAATATACAGCACAAAAATGGCCAGTCCGGCAATAAAATAGGCTTTCCTCTTATCCGGTTTCACAAACCATAAGCCCGAGAACCCCACAATCGCAGCAAATAGCAAGCTGAAATGATGGTTATAACAGGACAATGCAGCAAACAACACAAACATGGCCAGATCAATAAGCTTGTACCCTTTCAGGATGTACCGGCTCCAGAACCAGACCATCACCAGTGTCAGGAAAAGGCCGCTGGAATAAGGACGTGCAATCTGGCTGTACAAGACGAACATTTGAAGCGTACCCACATAAGCCGCTGTCAACAAACCCGTGACAGGGTTAAACCAGAGTTTTGCCACGAGGTAAGCGAACCACACCGAAGCCAGTCCCGCCAGAACAAATGGTAACTTCACAACCCACTCTGCATCTCCGAAGCACCGTATCCAGTAATACAAAAACACTTGCACACCTGCCGGGTGGGCATCAACCTCTACACCGTATTTGATAAGATCACGGAAGTTATCAAACGTCATCCGGCTGAGCGCACTCAACTCATCCCATGTAAACGGCAGATGGAAATAATCCCAGAAACGAAGGAGACGAACGCTGTGAGAAGGACAAGGGCCAGAAGGTAATGATATGTTCTTTCGTTTTTATTCATACCAACAAAAGCCAAAAATACCAAAAAAGAAACCGGAGAGGTAAAAAAATATGTCATCTGTTTTACATATCCGGAGCTTTGTCCTGTTTTCTGTGTTGAGACGGATTCCTGTTAATCACTGAGTCTGAATCCATATCACAATTATTTTCTGCCGCTTTAAAACGGGTTCGTTTCATTCAAATTAAAAAATATCGTAAAAAGGTCAGGAATGTTAATATTTTAGCCGTTTCTTTTTTTAACGCCCGGTAATTATGAATAAATCCATTTCGCTGTTCGGCAGGTTTCTCAACATCACTGAAAGAGTAGGCAATGCCTTACCGAACCCCGCAACCTTATTTGCCATTTTTGCCCTGCTTGCCCTGATATTATCAGGAGTGGCCGCCTCATTTGGCTGGGATGCCACCCACCCAACAACAGGCTATGTAATCGAACCTGTCAATCTGTTGTCAAAAGAAGGTTTACACAGGGTCATGCTTGAAATGGTGCACAATTTTACAAGTTTTGCCCCGCTGGGTATTGTCATTGTGGCCATGCTGGGCATAGGTATTGCCGAGAGCAGCGGTCTCATCGGTGCCATCATCCGGCTGCTGGTTTTATCGGCCCCACAACGGATGATGACCTTTGTACTGGTATTTGCCGGAGTTATCAGCAATACGGCAAGCGACATCGGCTATGTGCTGCTAATTCCCCTGGCCGGCACGATTTTTCTTTCACTCGGGCGAAATCCGCTTGTCGGAATGGCCGCTGCATTTGCAGGAGTTTCAGGAGGTTTCAGCGCTAACCTCGTGCTGGGCACCATTGACCCCCTGCTGGCCGGCTTGTCCGAAGAGGCGGCACGCATAATTGACCCGGCTTACGAAGTGAACCCTACTGCCAACTATTATTTCATGGTAGTATCCGCTTTTTTTATCGCTTTTATCGGAACTTTTGTGACCGAAAAGATCGTTGCGCCACGACTCGGAGAGTATAAGGGTTCCGAGCAACCGGAAGAGATTAAAAAACTCGATAAAGACGAGAAACGGGGATTGCTATGGGCAGGGATTGTCACACTTGTATTAACCGTGTTGGTATTGTGGGGGACAATTCCCGAGAACGGATTTCTGCGTATTCAGGGCGAAAGCGTTCTCAGGTCACCCGTCATCAAAGGCGTCATTGCGCTGCTTTTTATTTTTGCTTCTGCAGCCGGAATAGCTTATGGTATTGCGTCTGGTAAATTCAAATCAGACGACGATGTGGTCAAAGGCATGAACGGAGCCATTAAAACACTGGCCGCTTACATCGTCCTGGTGTTTTTTGCAGCCCAGTTTGTTGCTTATTTCAAGTGGAGCCACCTGGGGGAAATTCTCGCCATTAACGGAGCTATTTTCCTGAAAAGCATCAATATAGGAACTATTCCGCTTCTTGTATTGTTCATCATCCTTGCAGGTACAATAAATATGGCCATGGGAAGCGCTTCGGCAAAATGGGCAATCATGGCGCCGGTGTTTATCCCGTTGTTTATGGAACTGGGATATTCGCCCGAGTTGTCACAGGTTGTGTACAGGATCGGCGACAGCGTCACCAACCTCATCTCCCCCATGATGAGCTTCTTTGCACTCATCATCGCCTTTTTTCAGAAATATGATAGCAAAGCCAGTATTGGCACCATCGTAGCTACCATGTTGCCCTACACATTTGTCTTTTTCATTGCCTGGACTTTGTTACTGATCGTTTGGGTTTACTTCGGGTTTCCCCTTGGTCCCGGCGCCCCCCTGTATTACGAAGGAGGCCTGGTGAAATAATAATGTTGAATATTTGAAGCACCTTAAAGAACGGAATGAATTATTAGCGTTCCCAATACTTCAGTCTCAAATAACAATAGTTATAATGTGGACAATGACCGGGAAGGGAAAAAATAAAATTGTTAAAAACCCATCTTCCAAACCTGAAAAATGAATGCCGAAATACCTAATTTTGCGCGTGAAATTTTATGCGTGTGACTGATTTTTTGAAAGACCTGAACCAGGAACAATACGATGCCGTCGTCCATACCGACGGGCCGGTTATGGTCATTGCCGGTGCCGGATCGGGGAAAACCCGGGTGCTGACTTACCGTGTGGCTTACCTGTTATCACAGGGTGTTGACCCGTTCAACATCCTGGCGCTGACTTTTACCAACAAAGCTGCCCGCGAAATGAAAGAAAGGGTGATCAACCTGGTTGGCGACCGCGAAGGACGGAATGTGTGGATGGGTACTTTTCATGCCGTTTTTGCACGTATCCTGCGCATTGACGGCCATCACCTGGGATACCCTTCCAATTACACCATTTACGACACGGATGACACCAAACGACTGCTACGTCAGATAATCAAAGAAAAAGAACTGGACCACAAAGTTTATTCGCCATCTTATGTGGCACACCGTATTTCCATGGCCAAATCCAGCCTGATCAATGCGGATGCTTACGCCAACGATCCGGACATCATTTCGGCAGACGAAAGCGCCCGTAAACCCCTGATCAAAGATATTTACAAAGCTTATGAAATGCGGCTGAAAAGAGCCGACGCCATGGACTTCGACGACCTGTTGTTCAACACGTATCTCCTCTTTAACGAATTTGAAGATGTCCTTTACAAATACCAGCAGAAGTTCAAATACATCCTTGTTGACGAATACCAGGATACCAACCACGCCCAGTACCTGATCCTGAAACGGCTGGCAGCCCGTTTAGAGAACATTTGCGTTGTTGGCGACGACGCACAGAGTATTTACGGTTTTCGCGGCGCTCACATCGGGAACATCCTCAATTTCAAAAACGATTACCCGGACTACAAACTATTCAAGCTCGAACAAAACTACCGCTCGACGAAAAACATTGTCAATGCAGCCAATAAAGTCATCACATTCAACAAAAACCAGATACGTAAAACCGTGTGGACCGACAATGACGAAGGGGTCAAGATCGGATACATCAGGGCTTCTTCTGACAATGAAGAAGGCATGCAGGTAGCCAACGCCATTTTCGAAAACAAAATGAACCGGCAGTTGCCCAACGATGCTTTTGCTGTCCTTTACCGTACCAACGCCCAATCGCGTTCTATCGAGGAAGCGTTACGAAAACTGAATATTCCTTACAAAATTTACAGCGGTCTTTCGTTTTACAACAGGAAAGAGATCAAAGACCTGCTGGCTTATATCCGGCTGACAATCAATCCCAATGATGAAGACGCCCTGTTTCGGATCATCAACACTCCGTCCAGAGGCATCGGAAAAACAAGCATCGAGAAAATCATAGTTGCTGCCGGTGAAAACAATGTTACACCCTGGGAGGTGATAAACAAACCCAAAACTTACGGATTGAATGTGCACAGCGGCACGTTGACAAAACTGGACGGGTTTGTCACCATGATCAAGAGTTTTCAGGCCAACCTGAAAAAGAAAGATGCTTTTGAAGTGGCCAAACAGATCGCCGGTTCTTCGGGATTGATCAGGATGTACCGTGAAGAAGATACTCCCGAAGGAATCAGCCGTGTGGAAAATATTGAGGAATTGCTGAATGCGATCAAGGAGTTTGTGGAAAAAGGCGCTGAAGAAAATGAAGGCGACATGTCGCATCAGGGAACACTGGAAGAGTTTATGCAGGACGTGGCTTTGTTAACCGATGCCGACAAAGACGACGAGGATACAGACAAAGTTTCGCTGATGACCATTCACGCAGCAAAAGGGCTTGAGTTTCCCTATGTTTTCATCGTGGGGCTTGAGGAAAACCTTTTCCCGTCCATCCAGTCCATCGGCACCCGCGCCGACCTGGAAGAAGAACGCCGCCTGTTTTATGTGGCGCTGACCAGGGCCATGAAAAAAGTGACTTTGTCTTACGCCGAAAGCCGGTATCGCTGGGGAGAGTTCAGCATTACCGAACCCAGCCGTTTTCTCGATGAAATTGACGAATCGTTGATTGATAAACCCAAAAGGGCAACACCCCGTCCTGAACAAAGCCGCAGGCCAGTGCAACGAGAAAAGCAGAAAACCCGTTCCAGCCCGGGAATAAGATTCTCTAAGGTAAATAACAGCCCGGCTGATGTTCCTTTTAATGCATCCGACACCTCTGCCCTGATGGCCGGTATGCAGGTGGAACATCCGAAATTCGGGAAAGGAAAAGTGATCTCGGTCGAAGGTCAGGGCCCTAACAAAAAGGCCACCGTATTTTTCAATGACATCGGTAACAAAAATTTGCTGCTAAGGTTTGCCAAATTGAAAATTCTCTCATGAGTTTTATTCCCGTGCCCACAGAATATGATTAAAGAAGTCATATTATTAAAAAAAGTGTATTTTTGCACAATAATTTATTCTCCAACCGGTTAATTTCTTTCAAAGTAAACATCATGGAATACAATACAACACGTGAAAAATTAAGAATCCCTGCTTACGGACGGAATGTTCAGAAAATGATTGAAGAGGCCATCAAGATTGAAGACAGGGAAATCCGCAACAGGGCTGCCCAGGCAATCGTTAAAATCATGGCGCAGATCAATCCGACAACACGTGACTCGGGTGATTACCAAAGAACTTTATGGGATCACATGATCATCATTTCCGATTTCAGACTTGATGTTGACGGTCCTTATCCTCCGCCATCAAGGGAAGTCCTGGAAAAAAAACCTGAAAAAATCGAATACGGCAACGATAAAATAACTTACAGGCATTACGGGAAGAATATTGAAGCCATTATCAAGAAAGCCATTGACTTTCCCGAAGGTGAAGAAAAAAAGGCGCTGATCCGTACCATTGCCAATCATCTGAAAAAATCATACATTGCGTGGAACAGGGAATCCGTGAGCGATGCAACTATCTTTAAACATTTAAGGGAACTTTCGGGAGGAAAACTGGAAATACCGGAAGACCTTACCCTGATCAGCACCAGTGAGATCATTTCCAAAAATAAACAGAAACGAAGCAAATCCCACCAGCAGCGCAGGAGCAATAACGGGAAAAAGAAAAATTACGGTCAAAGAAGCTTTTAACAGGTTGGGCCTGTTTACCGGTTTTCAAAATAAAAAAGAAATTTATTCATAAAAACAACCTGAAAATGGTTGTTTTTTTGTTTATTTATACATCAAAAAATACCAGATGGGATCTTTTAGAATAACCGGAGGTTTTCCTCTGACAGGAGAAGTTACTCCACAGGGGGCGAAAAATGAAGCCCTGCAGGTTATCTGCGCCGTACTTTTAACAAACGAGGAAGTTACCCTGAGTAATGTTCCCGATATTATTGATGTCAACCGCCTGATCGGGTTATTGAAAGGCCTCGGCGTCGATGTCAAAAAAAAGGAGGAAAATTCTTATCTGTTCAAGGCAGAAAATATAAACCTTAACTACCTGAAAACCGAAGAATATTATCAGAAAGCCACAAGTATCAGGGGAAGTGTGATGATCATCGGGCCGCTGCTGGCCAGGTTCGGGACAGGTTTTCTTCCACAGCCCGGGGGAGACAAAATCGGCCGCAGAAGGCTTGACACGCATTTCAAAGGACTGGAAAAACTGGGGGCCCGTTTCCGCTATGATGCCGAAAATAAATCTTATGACATCAGCACTCCCGGCCTGAAAGGAGATTATATGCTGCTGGAAGAAGCCTCGGTAACCGGTACGGCCAATATCATCATGGCTTCGGTTATGGCCCGGGGCAAAACGACTATTTTCAACGCAGCTTCGGAACCCTATATTGTACAACTTTGTAAAATGCTCAATAACATGGGGGCACGGATATCAGGGATCGGGTCCAACCTGTTGGTTATTGAAGGAGTCAAAGAGTTGCATGGCACATCGCATACTTTATTGTCAGACATGATTGAGGTGGGTAGTTTTATCGGACTTGCCGCCATGACCCGGTCTTCACTTACCATAAAAAATGTAGATTTAGCCGACCTTGGCCGTATTCCCGATATTTTCAGGAAAATAGGCGTAACCGTTGAACAACGGGAAAACGATCTGTTTGTCCCTGCCAAAGAAGAATATGCCATCGAAACGTTCATTGACGGATCCATCATGAAGATAGATGATGCCCCCTGGCCGGGTTTCACCCCTGACCTGATCAGTATTGTCCTGGTTGTTGCCACACAGGCCAAAGGCAGTGTATTGATACATCAGAAGATGTTTGAAAGCCGCCTGTTTTTCGTTGACAAACTGATAGATATGGGCGCCCGTATCATTTTGTGCGACCCGCACCGGGCAACTGTTATCGGCCTGAACCACGAATCGCCGCTCCGGGGTATCAAAATGTCATCCCCCGACATACGTGCCGGCGTTGCCCTTCTCATCGCCGCCCTCTCCGCCAAAGGGGAAAGCATCATCGAAAATATTGAACAAATTGACCGTGGCTATCAGAATATTGACGGACGTCTCCGGGAACTGGGGGCAAAGATTGAGCGGATATAAAAAGCCCGGAGGGCAAAGTATTCTCATTTTAAAAGTTTCGTTTCCTTGTTTTTATATTCTTCATCCAGGCGTTTCTCTACATAATCGTGCCATTGATAAATTAAGATGGGATAACCGTAAGGCCGCCATTCACCGGTATTTTTAAATCCGGCAGAAAGATCATGAGGGTTCCTTAAACACAAGCCGGGAAAAGGATTGGGAGAGCTCAGCAAAGGGGCATCCCAAACCTGATTTCCTTCATAGGGTACATTGATCTGCAGGCCGGAGGTTGTTGTATATTTCCACAACCTTACCGTCGGAAGCGGGGAAATTCCTTTGTTTATCAAAACCTTGAATCGGAAAGATTTGCTGTTGACGATGAAAAGACAATTCTTTTTAATCCGGTTAGCGACAACAAATAAGCCATAAGTATAAAGGGGCCCATCATGATGATATAGGGCCGGCTTGCCCAGATGCCTTCGGGTAATGAAGCTGAGTATATAAACAATGATGAATTGAAACCCAGCCTTGAATGAAGGTTTGACAAACCCGGCACCAGTGGAAAAGCATGGTTCCATAACGTAGCAGGAAGATGGTAGGAACCTGTATCATGGACAGGTATCGAATGAGAGGCCATAAATGCGACTTCCAGTGAAAGACCGAATAACAAAACACCAAACAGCACTAACTTTTTCCATTGCCCGGCCATCCTCTTTATCCAGTACCATACCTCTTTATGGCTCACCAGAAACCCAACAGCCGCCAGTGTGGAATAAATTATCCACAAACGTCCGTCAGCAGGCAGCAAGAAATGCCACAGTTGCCCGATGGCAAGTGCAAGAACAAAACCTGTCCAAAAAGAAATAAGAACA
>JAADID010000022.1 GCA_013151505.1 Chlorobiota bacterium
AATTGTTTCACAAATCTATTGAAGAAGCTCACAAAGGAAATGAAAAAATTGTTAAACTTGAGTTTTCAAAATCATTTGTTTTGAGGGCTGTCCTATCATCGTCTCTTTTTATTCTGCTTTCTTTGGTGGCAGTGTCTGTTTTTGCGCAGCCGGATGAGATCAACAGGGGACAATACTTCCGGGTCGCTTTTTACAATGTGGAGAATTTTTTTGATCCCTTCCCCGACACAACGATGGATTACAACGAGTTTACCCCTGATGGTGATCGTCACTGGACCCGTGAACGGTATCACTCAAAACAGCAACACATCTTCAAGGTAATTGCCGCACTTGGAGAGTGGGAGCCCGTGACATTGATGGGTTTTGCCGAGATCGAAAACCGGCTGGTGCTTGAAGAACTCATTGATAATACACCGTTGAAGAATGATCATTACAAAGTTGTCCATTTCGAATCACATGACCACAGGGGTATTGACGTAGGAGCCATTTACCTTCCCGACCGGTTAACCTTGTTGCACGCCCATCCCATTTCACTTAAATCAAAAAACGACTCGATCATGCGGACGCGGGATATTCTTTACATGAAGTTTCTTATGGGTGGCGACACGCTGCATGTTTTTTTCAACCACTGGCCTTCACGTTATGGCGGATTGCTGGAGACCAAGCCATTGAGGCATCTCGCCGCAGCAGTGTTGAAATCGGCCTGTGATTCTATTTGTGGAATAGTACGGAACCCCAATATCCTGATCATGGGCGATTTTAATGACGATCCCACCGACGAAAGCATCCGCTACCTGACAAACGATCAGAGCAGTTGCAGACTTGAAACAATTATCCCCCCCGGCCAAAGTATAACAAAGCAAAGGGTACGTTAAAGTATGGACAGCAATGGAATATATTTGACCAGGTCATCGTATCGGAACCCCTGTTAAAGAAACAAAATAAGCCGGGCATCGCAGGTGGACATTCAACGATCTTTGATGCTGCTTTTTTGCTTGAAAGGGACAATAAGAATCAAGGGGTAAAACCCGGAAGGACTTACAGCGGGTTTAAATATATTGGCGGTTATAGTGATCATTTGCCTGTTTATGTTGATCTTTACAGTCCGAACCAAAAATGAAAAAAGGCTTTAAAATATTTCTTTTCATTGTCCTGGCGTTTATCGTGCTGGTCATCGCCGTATGGATTTTTCATGGCAGTATGTTAGGGTACTTTTTGAGCAGACAGGTTTACAATCAGTCGGGCGGAAAGGCGGAACTGGCCATCGCCGGGGTCCATGTCAATTTAAAGGAAGGGAATATTATTCTTGACAAACCGGTCTTTACTTTCGATAGTCTTTTCATTGATAAACGACATCAATATAAGTTACAGCAGATCATTTTTGACACCATTGCCCTTGAAAGGATATCTTTTTTCGATCTGTTGTGGAAAAAAGAATTCAGGGCGCGCCGCCTTCGGATTGAAAAACCGGAGATCAGGTTTGGGGGAGGGCCCCTGAAAGGTAAAAGTGATTTCAGGCCCGATTCGTTGTTCGCCCTTCTTAGCAAACGCCGGGAAAACAAAACAGAAGCTGATTTGCGGATCAACCTTGTGTCAATTCATTACGGACGGATCAGCTTGTCAACCGATACGGTGAAAGGTCATGTTTCAAACCTGGTGGATTTCACAATTGAGATGTATAACCTGAATACCTCTCCCACTCCGGAAATAGCCGAAAAACAAATCCTTTTTTCCGATGATCTGTTGTTTGAAATAACCCATCTCAACAATAAGATCTTACCCAACTATATCGTCAACCTCGACAGGGCCCTTTTGAGTGTGAAAAAGCGGAAAGTGATCATTGACAATTTGATGATCTCACCCAAATGGCAAAATGAACAGGGAAAAAGCAAGGTTAATCTGTTGTCCCGGAAAATTGTCATGAACGGACTTGACCTGTCAAAAGCCAAAGAGCTGGGAGATGTGGGAATAAGTTCCATCAGAATATCTGACGGATATGTGACTTATTACCTTCCGCAGGGTGTAAGCGCTGAAAGTGATACGCTTTCAAAAAAAGAACTGGGCCAGCTACGGCAAAAGATCAAAAGGTTTGCCCTGGACAGTCTGATATTGAAGCGGATGGATTTTTATAATGTAAGGAACCAGGATGATACCATCACGGCAGTCCATAACATAGATTTAAAGATCAAAAGCCTGGTCATTGATTCAACCACCCTCATTAACCCGATGAGCCTGCTTAAAAGCGAACAGATCGTGTTGAATACCGGTGAATCAAAGTTTTTTATTCCGGAAGAAAATCTGCTGGCTTCGTTTAATGATTTCAGGTACTCATCTCAAACCGGCAACCTCGATATTCGTGAAATAAAGATTGCCGGCGATACGGTCAAATTTACGAAAACAGCAGAGCTTTCCCTTGATAAGCTTTCACTCGACGGGCTTTTCCCGGAAAAATATAAACCCGGCCACCCGGTATCTATCGGTGTATCGGTAATCAGTCCGCGGTTTACGGTTGATCTTGACAACCCGTTGTTTCGCGCAAACGAAGGAAATTTTGTGTTGCAGGATCATTTTCTTTTCAAAAAGGTCAACGTCCGCGATGCCACCGGAAAAATATACCAGGGAGACCGTTTTACCGTGACTGTTACAGGCCTGGATTTTTCATGTGATCATCTTTCCATTCCTGAAGATGGCACCTCGGAATACCAGGCGGATAATCCCGTCCTGAACGTCCGGGGAATCAGTGGGTTTGCTGACAATAAAAAATATGTGTTCGCAACCGGGATAATACATTATCAGGATAAAGTTTTTACCCTGAACAAAGTAAAAGGTACGCTGACGGGTAAGAAGAAAGGAGAAAAAATCAGCGTTGTTTTTGACCGTGCAGGTTTCAGGGGTTTTGATCCTATGAGGGCGCTCAACCGCAAGGAGATACTGCTGGATTCTCTCGATATCGGAAAACCGGTTGTCGAAGGAACACTGCTCCTGACTGAAAATGTGGGTGAGAAAAAACCGTTTGCTTTTGATTTGCCCGTTACAGTCGGCATCAAACATCTTGGCCTGTCCGACGCTGTTTTAAAGCTCTATTTTAAAAATGACAAACAAAAACAGGTAGAATTCAGCACAAACATGAATGTCAGCCTGAAGGATATTTATCCGGGTAGTCATGTGGATGTCAACCTGATAGATGACCTGAAGGGAACCATTGAGTTTCTGGATGTGGATGCCGGACTGATGGATCACCGTTCTAATGTACAAACGCTGACCATTGACCTGTCAGAGCAATCATTGAAATTACAGGATCTGAAAATTACGGAAGAAAATAAAAATAGTACTGGCCTGTCTATTGGTATCAACCGATTCGATCTCAAAGAACTGGATATATCAGATCTGAATTATCCTCTGCTGGTAAAATACGACAGCATTGTGTTTGGAAAATTAACGGTGAATGATATTCAATCGGATATTACCGTCAGGCAAAACAGCCGGAAAGAAAATGATAGCATTCTTATGGCCGTAATATCAAAGAAATTGTTCAATATTGTATACGACAGCATCTCGTTCGACCATGTTTTTTCCAATATTTCGCATGTGGGGAATTCGGCCAATTCCGCTTTTCGTCTGGCTGACTTTTACATCGCTCATTACAACGGTTCAAATGCCGGTGAAAACCTGATGCGCGAAATCTGAAAATCTCATTCGACAGTCTCACCTGGTCCGATACGCTGAACAATACGTCCCTTGCGATTTACAAAGCGTGGACCAACCCGGCTGATCTTACGCTGACAATTGAAAACATCAGGGCGGGTAATTTGTTCAGGAGAAAAATCGGTCCGGAATTGCCTGATTCTGCAGGTTTCAGGTTCAACAGCGATCGTGTGGTCTTTTCAGGAATTAATCTGAAACAAAGCATGCCGACAAGGGTAACGGTAAACAAACTGACTTTCGACCGGATGAATTTCTTTTTGGTACTGAAAAAGGCAAAGGAAAAGAAAAAGACAAGATTCGACCTCGATATGAGTTTTATTCAGAGTTATGCAGGGCTGATGGCCGGTTTAAAAGTGGACACCACTTATCTTAAAGACATTTCCCTGCAATATTATACCGTGGGCGATTCTTCCGTAAAGTCGGTGAAAGTGAATGATATAGCGCTTAAAGTCAGGGGGATAAATATTGATACGACGATGGCCTCCCTCGGGATGCGCGACATGGTTAAAAACATGACCATTGATCTCCGCGGCAGGTCCTATATTACAAACGACAGCATGTACGAGATACAATCTGGCCTCATACGTTATGATTTTCCACGGAAAGCCATTGTTGTTGACTCGTTTTATGTGATGCCGCGTTATCCGCGAAAAACGTTTTTTGAAAAGGCCCGTTATCAGACCGACAGGGTCAAATTGTTTGGGAAAAGGATGGAATTAAGGGATTTTGACTTTGACGACTTTTTTGATAACGATCATATCCATTTCGGCATGCTCCGGCTTGACGAGGCGGATTTGCGTTTGTACCGTGATATGAAGTATCCGCTCAAGCCGGGAGTTTATAAACCGATGCCACAGGAAATTCTCCGTAATCTTACGCAAAAGATCACCGTTGATACGGTTGATATCAGGGATTCTTATTTGCTTTACGGTGAGTATTCAAAAAAATCGGAAAATCCGGGAATTGCCTATTTTGAGAACTTCAACATCATGGCTTATCATCTGACGAATAATTTTTCCGTGATACCCGATACGACAAATTTCTTAATACGGATGAATACAAAAGTCATGGGTGATGCCCGCCTGGATGCTACGCTTCGTTTTCCGCTTATGAGCCTTGATGATGAGTTCTTTATAACTGCAAATTCCGAAAAGATGGATATGACAAAATTGAGCCAGCTTACTGAAAATATCCTCGGTATTTCCATTGTCAGCGGCAAAGGGAGGATCGTTTATTCGGATATAAAGGGTGATAACATTGAATCGTCGGGAACGATGTTGTTTAAATACAGAAAATTTAAACTGAAAATGTATGACACCGAAAAATCGAAAGTCAGTTCGGGATTTTTTGCACCGGTATTCAATTTTATGATCAACGGGCTGATGATAAAATCATATAACCCCCGCTTTGCCCGCACACCGAGGAAGGGTATTGTTTATTACAAAAGAGACACCCAGCGGTCGGTTATCAATTACCTGTGGAAAAGCCTGCTAAGCGGAATGTTATCCACAATGGGTATCAATACCAAAGAGCAGCGCCAGCAAAAAAAGATCATTAAAAAAGGAGAAGATTGAAAAGTTTTCTTTTCCCTGATCTTTATTTACCGGGAATACATGGCGTGAGCAGATTGCCGGGGGCGTGTAACGAGTTCCGGATTACAAGATTGCAGAGTCACGCCGTAAACTATCTTACGCTTTCGTAATCTATTTGTGAATTGATCCCTGACAGGACGATCTGCCACAACTGATTATCATGTGCCCTGAACGATCCGGCAGAACTTAACAGATAGTAGTTCCACATCCTTCTGAATCTTTCGTCATACCGGCTTTTTATTTTTTCCCAGTTGTTATTGAAATTCCTGTACCAGGTCATCAGGGTCTTGTCATAATGTGTCCCGAAACTGTGCCAGTCTTCCATCCGGAACAGGCCTTCATAAGCTGCAGTGAGCTGTTTTGCCGAAGGAAGCATGCTGTCGGGGAAAATGTATTTGTTTATCCACGGGTCCGTTTGCCGTACCGAAAAATTGTTTCCTATGGTATGTAAAAGGAATAGCCCGTTGTCCCTGAGGCAGGATACGGCTTTTTTGAAAAAAGTACGATAGTTCTTGTATCCAACATGTTCGATCATTCCGACCGATACAATACGATCGAATTGTCCCCGGATATTTCTGTAATCTTCCAGCAGGATGTCAACATCGAGGCCTTTGACGAGACGCTTTGCATAACCGGCTTGTTTTTCCGATACGGTAATCCCCGTCACTTTCACTTTATAATTCTCGGCGGCATATTTTGCCAGTGTTCCCCATCCGCACCCGATATCCAGCAGTTTCATTCCGGGTTTTAACATCAGCTTGCGGCATATCAATTCCATTTTATCCAGTTGAGCCTGATCAAGATTGTCGGTATTTTTCCAGTATCCGCAACTGTAATTCATGTTTTTATCAAGCATGTTCTCGAACAGGAGATTCCCTGTGTCGTAATGTTTTTTGCCAATATTAAAAGCCCTTGATTTTTTCTGCATGTTTGTCAGGCGGGCCCGTAACGATAGAAACAAAAGAGAGAAAGATTTGGATACCTTATTTTTCAGATCGGCGTTGATTATCCTGTAAAAGAATTCATCGGGGACGTCACAGTCCCACCAGCCTGCCATATAGGATTCTCCCAAAGCAAGGCTGCCTCCTGAAAGCAAACGGCTGTAAAGAGCTTCATTATGAACCTGTATATCCCAGGGCCTTTGGCCGTTGATCCTGACATCGGCAAGGTTGAGCAACTCTGCAATTTTCTGTTTTGGTGTCATGCCACAAAATGAAAAACAAGGGAAATAAAATTAATGATTTTTTAGAAATGAGGCGGTTTGTTGGAAATAACTCCATAAAAAGTCTTTTTCTTCCTCCCCGATATCCGAACGGTCAAGTGCATTTTTCATATTTGCGAGCCAGTGCATTTTCGCCTTTTCATCAATGAGGAAATCGGCATGACGCATTTTAAGCCGCGGATGTCCTCGTTGCCGGTTGTACAGATCGGGGCCTCCCAGGTACTGAACCATAAAAAGATACAGCCTTTCTTCGGCTTCTTCAAAATCCCCTTTGTACATGGGGGAAAGCACTTCATCGTTTTTTATTTCGGCATAAAAATCCCGGATCAGTTTTCTGATTTTTTCTTTCCCGATTCTGTCATACCAGGTAACCTGCATGATTAAAAACTATATCTGAAAGCGACAATAAAATTAATTCCGGGGGCCGTTATGCCTGATGAATAAGGCCTGTAACGGTAATTCAGGATATTTTCAACGCCGAAGGTAATCAGAAAACTCCGGTTAAAGGCGTAGCTGCCTTTAAAATTCAGGGTCCACCATCCCGGAGAATAGGGATTACCCCGGGCATCCGTTGCGTACATATAAGCTTTGGACCTTTCCGTGGGTGCCAGGTTCGCATAGGTGACTTCGGCGTTATAAACCGCACTCAAAGCCAGTTTTAAACGATTTAATTCGTAAGTCAGGGTGGATGCGCCATACAACGGAGGCGCATGCCGCATGGCATATCCCTCGTCATCACGGCCTTTGATATATGTCAGCGTGGTATTGAACGCCAGATTACTGATGATCCTGATATTGAGTAAAAGACTGCTCCCGTATATTGTAGCATGGCCGGCATTGACCACCGCTTCCACTTTGCTCAAAACCCCGTCGTAATAAATGGAATCCTGTCCATTGAGCTGAAAATCACGCCGAACCATTGCATTTTTCAGGTAAGAGTAAAAAGCCGTGATCTCAAAGTTGAAAATATCTTCGTATTTATAGACGATTCCCACCTCCCCGTTGTAAAGGTATTCCGGTTTAAGGTTTTCGTTGGGAACGATCACGTTACCCGGTTCGGAATCGAAGATTTTAGCCACATCATCGAGATTGGGTGCCCTGAAGCCCGAAGAAAAATTGAGTTTGAACTGCCATGCCCCCGGCCGGTAGGTCAGCCCGGCGCCCCCGGTCAATGCTCCGTTCCGGATGGTGATTGCATCATAGGGTAGATCGTAAAAACTGGTATCGGCAAAGGTGGAATGGAGGCTTACATAAGAATATCTTATCCCTGCCTGCAGCGATAAAGGGGTTTTCGTGTAGTTCTTTTTCCAGTTCAGATATACGCCGGCTTGATAATAGTTGTTGTTTCCGTCGGGATAACGGCTGGCAATTTTTTCTTCCTCACCTGTATTGATGTTTTCTTTGATGCCTTCCGACCTGACCCCGTTATAAACAAACTCAACACCGTAAAACAGGAAATTGTTCCATTTCAGACTTTTGTCAAAATCGCCATTGAAAGAATAAATATCCACAGTTTCGTTTCTCTGCCTCAACCATTCGCTCCGGTATTTTCTGTCGTTTCGTCCCTCTTTCACATTTTGGTAAGCCATATTGAACCGTGCATCATCATACATCCGCGTGGGATTGTTAAAATTCATGTTCAGGCTGTTCATGATCCATTGTTGCGGCAGGTAATACCATGTGGCATATTTGGGGAGGTCTCCTTTGTACTGCAACAAACGGTCGTAACGCGGTACTTCCCCTGTTTTGCTCAGGTATAACGAAAAAGTCCAGTCGTTTTTACCGGCAAACTTCTGCCTTACTTTGGTCATAAAATTCAACTGGCGGTAGCCCGAAAAACGTTGAAGGTTTGTATTGCTGTTTGCAACAACCGAATCTGTCCCGTTAATTCGGGTTACATATTCAGGCCGGATCGCATATTTATTGTGCCGTGTTCCCATTTTCAGGTCGTCAAAATCGCTGAAGGAAATCGAAAACAGGAATCCCCACTTGTTGTTACTGAAATCCAGATCGGCATGGATGGTTTTTTCAAAGTCTGCCGATGCCACACGGGCAAGCGCGTGTCCTGTTGCACTCCATTTTTTATCGCTGGTGATCTTGGGCGTAAGAGTGTGGATGTCAATGACCCCGCCCAGCGCATCGCTACCGTAAATGATTGTTCCCGGCCCGAATATCACTTCTGCGCTTTCGATGCTGTTCACATCGGCTTGCAAAATATTCTGAAGGTTACCCGAGCGGTAAATGGCATTGTTTTGTCTGATCCCGTCAATGATAAGCAGTATCCTGTTGGCTGCAAAACCTCGCAACATGGGGCTTCCGCCTCCCAACTGGCTCTTCTGGACATATACCTGATTTTCTTTTGCCAGCATGTCAGCCGACGTCTGGGGGTTTTCAAAAACAATATCTTTGCTTTTGATCACTTCAATCTGGTTGGGGACCTCTCTGATGTCCGATTCCCATTTGTTGGCCGACACAACCACTTCGCTCAGGCTCACCAGCTTTTGTTTAAGCCCGACCCGGTATTTCATCTTTGAAATTTGCAGTTTGCTTAATTTCAGGATGTCGTACGACGGATGCTGGAATATGATGTTGTCCCGGTTGCCAAAATCACTGATATCAGCAATGCCTACCTTATTGGAAAGGGCTGTAACCGTCTTCTGCTCATTGTAAACAAAAACATTATGGACGGGATTACCGGTTTGCTGGTCATAGATAAAAACGGTTTGAGAAAGAAGATTTACGGAAACCGTAAATAAAAAAAGAAAAAGTATAAAGGACCTTTTTACGTAATCCGTTATTCGAAAGAAAGATTTCTTATCCTGATTATGGCTTGTAACCACGTTTTTTAGCAGCTTCTTCAAGTCTTTTTTGGAAATTTGATTTCTTTTTCGGTTTTTTCTTGTTGGCTTCGATCTGCGCCCTTAATTTGTCTTCATTAACAACGTAACGGAATACAAACATCTGGCCAAAAGTGATTATGTTCGCAAGAAAATAATAGTAACTCAATCCCGAAGCATAATTATTGAAAATGCCAAGGAACAGGATGGGCATCAAATACATCATGGTCTTCATTCCCGGCATCTGTGTAGATTGCTGCCCCATCATCTGATTGTTCAGATAAGTGTACATGACGGTGGAAACGGTCATCAGCAGCGTGAACAAGCTGACGTGATCACCATAGAACGGTATTTTAAAGGGCAGGTCGAGTATGGAATCGTAACTTGACAGGTCATGCGCCCACAAGAACGACTGCTGCCGCAATTCGATGGACGAAGGGAAAAAGCGGAACATGGCAAACAAAATGGGCATCTGCAGCAACATGGGGACACATCCTGATGCAGGATTGGCTCCGGCTTTTTTGTAAAGCGCCATGACAGCCTGCTGCTTTTTCATGGAATCCTCTTTTTTCGGGAATTTTTTATTTATTTCGTCCACTTCGGGTTTCAGCACCCGCATTTTGGCTGACGACATGTAAGTCTTGTAAGCAATAGGGAAAAGGACGATTTTGAGCATAATGGTCAATACCAGAATAACGATGCCGTAGTTCCATCCGTACCCTCCAAGCCAGTCAAATACGGGGATCACGATGTATTGGTTTATCCATGCCAGCAGAAAAAAGCTCCAGCCAATGGGAATCTGCCGTTCCAGTTCAAGGTTATAGGATTTGAGTATTTTGAATTTGTTGGGCCCCATGTAAAATGACATGGGAATGGATGTGTTTGCCATTGGATTGATGGGAATATCCAGGCTGGCTTCCATCGTTTTAAGGTATTTTTCGTAAGGCTTGTTTTCCAGCTCGTAAGTCTTAAGACTGCCCCCTTCAAAAAATTGCTTTGCGATGAGTGTAGACGAGAAAAACCTTTGCTTGAAAGATATCCATTTTAACCTTGTATTGATCTGCTCTTCATCGTCTTTCGTTTCCGACAGGTAATCCACATCATCATGGTAATATTTGTAATAAATGGTTGAGCCGTTAAACTGGTCGATACTGTGCTCCTGCTGAATCAGATCAGCATTCCAGTATAATTCCATCGTATTGATGTTTGCAGGAATAATGCCCCGCAGGTTTACCAGATTAATGGTGAAATCAAACATGTAATCATCACCTTTAAAATCATAAAGATATTCGATGTAACTGTCCGGGCTGGGGTTACCGGCATCATCATCTGCGTAAAGGCGCATGCTGAACTGAAAGCTGTTATCGCCGTTCACACTGAAATGGTGTGATGATGAATCGGCAGGTGTAAAATAAAGATCGTTGGTGTTGATCACCCTGTTACTGGCGAAGAAAGTCAGCCCGAATTTATTGTATTCCGGCTCGAAAAGCCGGAGAGGTAATGAATCCCAGGTTTTATACTTTTTTAAAACAGCATCAACGATAAAACCGCTTTTTCTACTAATTTTATAAACAGCAAGATCAGTTTCTATGGTAATGGTATCCTGCCTGCCCATTGCCGCATGG
>JAADID010000020.1 GCA_013151505.1 Chlorobiota bacterium
CCAAACATAATAAACATTTAAATTTTAAGATCATGCCCACATTAAAAGAATTATTGTACGATAAGATCCAACAGCACAGGCCGAGGACATCACGGTTAATGAAAGAATACGGCGATACGGTTATTTCCGACGTTACCGTTCAGCAGGTCCTTGGCGGGATGAGAGGGATCAAAAGTCTGGTTACAGACATCTCTTATCTTGACCCTTATGAAGGGATTCGTTACCGGGGCTTCACATTACCTGAAGTTTTCGAAAAACTTCCCAAGCCGGAAGGCAGGGAGATGCCTTATGTGGAAGGATTGTATTTTTTACTCTTAACGGGTGAAATACCTACGGAAAGCCAGGTAGCTGACGTTATTTATGATTTCAGCAACCGCCGGCTTCTTCCCCGTTATGTTTTTGAAGTGATTGATGCCTTTCCGAACCACAGCCATCCGATGGCCATTCTGTCAGCAGCCGTAATGTCAATGCAACGCGAGTCGTTGTTCAACACCCGGTACCAGACAGGTATGAGCAAGATGGATTACTGGGATCCGACTTATGAAGACGCCACCAACCTGTTGGCCAAACTTCCTTTGATCGGCGCCTATATTTATGATAAACTTTATTTGTATAAAAAAGATGTTTATCCTAATCCCACGCTCGATTTCGGAGGCAATTTCGCTTACATGCTTCAAAAAGACGAACCTTACGACGACGTGGCCAGGATGTATTTTATTGTCCATGCCGACCACGAAAGCGGCAATGTCAGCGCGCATACAGGGCATCTTATTGCCAGTTCTTTATCCGACGTTTATTATTCCGTATCGGGGATGATCAACGGCCTGGCAGGCCCCCTGCACGGACTGGCTAACCAGGAAGTATTGCGCTGGATTCAGGGCGTAAAAGAAAAAATGGGTGATAAGCTGCCCACCAAAGAAGAAATGAAAAAGTTCGTCTGGGATACGCTGAACAGCGGCCAGGTTATTCCCGGTTACGGCCATGCCGTTTTGCGGAAAACTGACCCGAGGTATATGATTCAGCGTGAATTCGCCTTGAAACACATGCCTGATGATGAACTGTTTCAGTATGTCAGCATGCTTTTCGATGTGGTTCCGCCAATTTTGAAAGAGCATGGAAAAGCCAAAAATCCATGGCCCAATGTTGATGCCCAGTCCGGTGTCATTCAATGGCATTACGGCATAAAACAATACGATTTTTATACCGTACTGTTTGCCATTGGCCGTGCATTCGGTGTGCTTTCAAATATTGTTTGGGATCGTGCTTTGGGATATCCCATCGAACGGCCAAAATCAGTCACTACCGACATGCTCGAAGAAATGGTTGGGATCAAAAAATAGTCACTCTTTAAAAACCATTTTCAGGAAGGCCCTGTTTAATGCAGGGCTTTTTTTATTTTCGCAGACTGTTTGCAAAACAAACGCAGGCATCACCTGAACCATAAAACAATGATTGTACAAAAAGAAATAACCCTCCCCCCTATGCGCAGGGGGTTTCATCTCATTGACCGGGTCATTGCAGAAGCGTTTGAACGGCTTCCCGAAAACGGCCTTATGAACATTTACGTCAAACACACTTCAGCAGCGCTCATGATCAACGAAAATGCCGACCCTGACGTGCAGGTTGACCTGAATACATTACTGGAAAGAATAGCACCGGAAAATGATCCCGATTACATCCATACCCTTGAAGGGCCCGATGACATGCCCGCTCATTTTAAATCTGCCGTACTGGGTTCAACACTCACCATTCCCATAACCAACCACCGGTTGAACATGGGCACATGGCAGGGTATCTATTTTTGCGAATTTCGCCGAAACGGAGGACACAGAAAGCTGGTGATTACTGTCTTTCAATAAATGAACTTTTTAAACCATTCATGCTGATCACACTGCTGGCAACGGTTATTGTTGTTGCAATTGCTTTCACGGCAATGGCCGTAAGAATTCTTCTGAAAAAAAATGGCTACTTCCCACAAACGAAGATCGGGCACAATAAAAAGATGAGGGAAAAGGGCATTGAATGTGCTTTTTCACAAGATTACAAAGCCTACCATCAAATAGGAAGCTGGAAGAAAAAACCGTTTTAATAGTCGCTTACTCATGCTTGAAGCGGGGCTGCCAATCAGATTTGCGATTCATCCGACTGAAACGCTGCGATCTCATCAAGAACATATTCCTGCAACCCGGGATAAAACGAACCGAAATCCGAATAAAGAGCATCATAGTTTTCCTTTAATTCATCTACAGCCGTTTTCATGCCCGAGCCAAAACCCGTGCGGCGGTCCATTCCGTAAAAAACCCGCTTAAGGCCATTGAAATCAGCATAACCCACCAGCCAGTTCTGGGTAACCAGAAACGGGAGAAGCCTTTTGGTTTTTTTCGGTAAAAGGCCGTATCGGTCCAACAAAATATCGTAAACATGTCCTGCAAAAAGCGGCAAAGGATCCCGGTGAAAATCATTCCAGTTCCTGGCAAGAAAATGGTCGTAATAAATATCAACCACAATGCCCGAATATTTGCCAAACGAGCTTCTTATCCTTGCAACACTTTGCCTGAATATTTCGTGACGATCGGTAAAAACATCAATCTTGCGATGGATCCGGATACCCAGCCTGATATCACCCTCGTAATTCATCAATTCGTTACCCTTTACCGCATCGGCAACAAAATTGCCGAACAATATCTCATCGTTTTTTCCTGAAAGATGGGCATGCGCCAGAAAATTCATCGGTTCCGGTTTGCCGGCAAAAGTAAGTATTATCCTACAATTTAAATTCAATATAGATTGAGAAGGAAAATATGTGTCAGGAATTAAATTTGATAATTTTGCAATCGTTTTTGATCAAAATCAAGCTTTGAAACAATCAATATGGAAAAACTATTATTACTCGGTGATGAGGCCATAGCCCAGGGAGCCCTTGATGCGGGAATTTCTGGTGTTTATGCTTATCCTGGCACACCATCAACGGAGATCACCGAATATATACAGAATTCAAAACAATCAAAAGAACATACCGTCCGGTCACTTTGGTCAACCAACGAAAAGACAGCCATGGAAACCGCTATTGGCATGTCTTATGCCGGAAAAAGGGCCTTGGTTTGTATGAAACATGTCGGGTTAAATGTGGCTGCCGACCCTTTTATCAATGCATCCATTACGGGAGCAAACGGTGGTTTGGTCGTCGTTTCGGCGGATGACCCTTCGATGCACAGTTCGCAAAACGAACAGGACTCAAGGTTTTACGGCAAGTTTGCCCAAATACCGATCCTGGAACCTTCAAACCAGCAGGAAGCTTACGATATGACACGGTATGCTTTTGAGTTTTCGGAAAAAACGGGGATGCCGGTTTTGATGAGAGTGACTACGCGTTTAGCTCACTCCAGGTCAATCGTTTCACGAACCGGTAAACCGGTTCCGCAAAATGACCTGCGCCTGCCTTCCTCTCCCAAACAATACATCCTGCTTCCGGTAAATGCCAGAAAACAATACAACAGCCTGCTTCAGAAACAGGTACTTTTTGAACAAGATGCCGTCGAATCGGGATACAATATATTTACCGACGGAAAGGACAAGAAACTGGGAATTATTGCCTGCGGACTGGCTTACAATTACCTGATTGAAAATTTTCCCGGATCAGAAATTCCTTATCCCGTCCTGAAAATTTCACAGTATCCCGTACCAACTGACATGGTAAGAAAACTTGTTGATCAGGTTGAAGAGGTGCTGGTGCTGGAAGAGGGTTATCCCCTGGTTGAAGAATTGCTGCGCGGTCTGCTTAACGAGGGGAAAAAGATCAGGGGCAGGCTTGACGGCAGTTTACCCCGTGCCGGGGAACTCAACCCGAAAATTGTCGCCAAATCCCTCGGATTGAAAGTACATAAGGGTTTCGATATACCCGATGTGCTTGTGGACAGGCCTCCCCTCCTGTGTGACGGATGTCCGCATACGGATTCATTTCTCGGACTGAATGAAGTAATGGAAGATTATTCTTCCGGTCGCGTATTTTCCGATATCGGATGTTACACGTTGGGGGCTTTGCCACCGCTTGTAGCCATCAACACCTGTGTTGACATGGGCGCATCCATAACCATGGCCATCGGCGCTGCCGATGCCGGGCTGGTACCTGCCGTTGCCGTGATCGGAGATTCCACATTTACTCATTCAGGTATCACGGGATTGCTTGATGCGGTCAACAACAACTCCCCCATAACGGTTTTTATCCTTGACAATTCAACAACGGCCATGACCGGTGGTCAGCACTCTTCGGCATTTAACAGACTGGACGATATTGTCAGAGGCATCGGCGTTGATCCCGACCATATCCATGTGATCAAACCTTTGCGGAGATTGCATGAGGAAAATGTAGAAGTCATCAGAAAAGAAGTGGAATACAACGGGGTTTCGGTGATCATCGCCCGGCGCGAGTGTGTTCAGACCCTGGCACGCCGCATGAAGCTGAAGGCGCTGGAAAAAAAGAAGGCTCAACAGGTAAGTTCTTAATTCTGCAATTACAAAAAGGGCAAAGGCGCATGAAGAAAGTGATTTTTATTGTGCGGCTTTATCCTGAAACAAAAACGAATTGAAAAAAGAATGAAAAAAGATATCATTATTTCAGGAGTCGGCGGACAGGGTATTCTTACCATTGCCGCTACCATTGGCACGGCTGCCTTATTTGAAGGCTTGCACCTGAAACAGTCCGAAGTCCATGGCATGGCACAACGTGGCGGCGATGTTCAGGCTCATTTAAGGCTGTCTTCCGATCCCATTTCTTCCGACCTCATTCCCGAAGGAGAAGCCGACCTTGTCATTTCGGTGGAACCGCTTGAATCACTCCGTTTTGTCAATATGCTGAATACCGAAACCGGCTGGCTGATCACAAGCATGAATCCTTTCAGGAATATCACCAATTATCCGCCCCTGGAGGAAGTATTGAACGCCATCTGGAAACTGCCCCGGTATGTTACCATTGATGCCGATAAAGTAGCCAAAGACCAGGGCTCTGTCAAAGTAGCCAATATCATTGTGCTGGGTGCCGCCTCTCCTTTTCTGGGGCTTCAATACGCCAATCTGGAAAAAGCATTGGAAAAAATGTTCTCGAGAAAAGGAAAAGAAATGGTTATGCTGAACCTCAAAGCCCTGAAAGCCGGTAAGGATTATGCTGAAAAACATACCTGACAGGCTGCCGCCCTTTAAGCCGGAAAATCTTACTTTTGACCCCGTTTGTTTTGACTGGAAATCTATGTTTAAAAATTCATTCTATTTCATCATTCTGTTTTTGGTTTTTCTGTCTTCATGCAATCATCCCGGCAAAGAAAACCTTCCCGGTAACACTGAAAACGTAAAACTTCCGGAACCCACAATAATTTACGGCATTGCTGTTGACACGCTGGATGTAATACAGGGTAAAGTGAAAAAGAATGAGTTTCTGGCGGATATTCTTTTAAGATATGGTATTGATTATGCTACCATTGATCACATCGCCCGGAAAACAAAAGACACTTTCGATGTGCGTAAAATCCGGCGTGGAAATACATATACGGTCATCCGTACCAAAGATTCTGTTCCGCAAACTCTTTATTTTGTCTATGAAATATCACCTACCGATTATGTATTGTATAACTTCAAAGATTCTGTACATGTCTCGTTGGGCCATAAAGAAATAGTTACAAAGATTGAAAATATCTCGGGGACCATTCATTCGTCACTTTGGAATTCCCTTGTTGAAAAAGGGGCTGATCCGAATTTAGCCAATGTCCTTTCGGAAATCTATGCGTGGACCATAGATTTTTTCGGACTTCGAAAAGGAGACTCTTATAAGGCCATCTACGAAAAATATTATGTGGATGGCCGGTATATCGGAATGGGCAAAGTGAAGGCGGCTTCTTTTGATCACGGGGGTAAAACGATCTATGCCTTTTATTTTGTTCAAAATGATAAAGGCGACTATTTTGATGAAAAAGGCGCCAGCCTGGAACGTACTTTTCTCAAAGCGCCCCTTCGTTTTACGCGGATAAGCTCCCGTTTCTCAAACAGCCGTTTACATCCCGTACTTAAAATAAGAAGGCCGCATCACGGGGTGGATTATGCCGCACCTATAGGAACACCCGTCTATTCCGTCGGTGACGGTACGGTAATCGAAAAAGGATATCAGAAGCGGGGCGGAGGCAATTATATCAAAATTAAACACAACGGGACTTACACAACTTCTTATATGCACCTGTCAGGATTTGCCAAAGGAATGAAAGTCGGCAAAAAAGTAAAGCAGGGGGATTTGATTGGTTACGTGGGCAAAACCGGCCTGGCAACAGGACCTCACCTGGATTTCAGGTTTTACCGTAACGGAAGGGCAATCAATCCGTTGAAAGTGGAATCGCCACCTGCCAAACCTGTCGAACCCGCTAACCGGCCTGCATTCGACTCGGTTGTAGCACATTACATTCCGCTGCTGGATTCCATTCAGTAATTCCGTGTACCGGCGACTTTAGTCGCCGATAGTAGCACATAAATTCCCAACTCGCGCATTCTTGCCGGGCCTGTGCGGTGGCGAGACTTGTTCGAATACACAGCCGAAACCATATTAACCGGAAAAAAACAAAGCCAATTAGGAAGATATCCTTAATTTTGGAAGATGAGCAACAAAAAAGGATTTGAGGTTTTAGCTTTGTCCCAAGTCAGCCACGCACAGAGCGCTCGCACAAGACTTGCGCCAGAGGGGGGTTTTCAATAAAATGATAAATCTATGAAGTTGAAAAAATTATTAATAATTTTTATAATGATTTTATATGGTTGTGTTTCTAACAACAATAATTCCTCGGAAACAACCATGTTAAAGGATTTAAATAAAAAATATGAAAATGATAGAGCTTTTTTTGGGGAAAAACTGATTAGTTATTTTCCTGAAAAAATAGATACTAGCACGATAACTTTTACAGAAGGTTTGTCTCCTAAGTTTGGAAATCTGGAATTACTATTATTTAATAAAATAGACAAAAATGACCTATCAGATATAACAGAAAATTATGAAAAGAAAGCAATTGCTGCTTATCATGCAAATGATACATGTCTATTGGTTGTTAATAAATTCGTTACAAAAAACAATTATTATAATCTTAAAGCAGAGAATTTTAAAAAAAATCAGATTTATAAAACATGCTATGAGAATAAATATCCGGTTCCAAATTTCTGGCATACTGACTACACAACTGACAAAACAGAATGTCGACTACCTTCGGACTTTATAATTTATGTTTTAAAATCCGCTTCTGGTCAGTTTATGAAGAAAGAATTACTAACAGATGGCTGGTTTATGCCTACAAAATGGAAAAATGGTTACTCTA
>JAADID010000249.1 GCA_013151505.1 Chlorobiota bacterium
ATACTCCCTTCCCATCATATTAAGTAAGATGATTCCGGTATAGTTGTCTTTGTTTCTGTTTATTAATTGAACGATGCTATCTCTCAATACTTTATCTTCCAAACCGGAATCCATATATTCAATATATTGTTTTATTGCCTTTTCCAATGCAATACTATTTTTTCCCCTTATAATTCTGGATTTCCTGAGTATTGAATCCGCATACAGTTCAATGTCAATCTCGCCAGGTTCGATAACAAAAGGGAAATAGTCACCGGAATCATCAAACCCAATCAATGAAAAATACATTTGGGAAGAGTGACCTGAATATTCAAAGATTCCGTCTTCAACAGGGATGATAACTTCATCGCCATTCCTTAATGATTTTAAAAAATATAACTTTTCATAATTTTTTCCGGTTAACTTCCCTTTAATTTTAAATTCAAACGATTCGGAAGAATGAGTACAGCTAATTACTGTAACAAGTAAAAACAAGATATAGAATATTTTTTTCACCGATATCAGGATTGCTTTTGCATTACTTTGATATTCTAATTGTTAATCTGATAAAACGAGCGAAATTGCCGGCACATAAAACAAAGTCAGGTTTTTCTTCAGGTAATTTGAAATCGTTTGTGAAGTTTTAATCCATTTTCCTTTGGAGTACAGCCAAAAAAACTGTTCATTTTTGGAAGTATAAAAGTTCAAATAAGGTGAATATAAAGTGATGTCAGAACCCTCTTTATCCTGAATAACACTCTTGTTTTTGTCAATTATCAATAATTCAAAACCAACGAATAATCCGTTTTTCGGAATGAACAAATTAAATTTTTCAAGATTCACTTTAATCAGTTGCTTTGCCCCGGTGACTAATACATTAATTGGTTCGGCAAGCAGATCGTTTCCAGGCTTTTTGTTGGCATCTGATTTGAAAATCCGTAAATTAAAAGAGGAAGTTGATGCTTTATAATTTGTAACTTCCAGCCATATTTCCTTTAGCCTGGGGGTTTCTTCGTAACCATTTTCGTAAGGAAAATAGATCGCTTCAATAGTGGGTTCTTTTGGCCTGAAAGGAATCCAGAATTTCGAAGTTGTATCTGTCGGACTGTACCTGACGCTACATTTTTTTCGTTTAAACCGGTTTGCAATAACAGGTTTTATTTTTTTCTTTGACGGTATAATGACAACTTCATTGATTTTTATGATACGGGATTTTAATTTTATTGTGGCCGCCCGACTTATCCTGCTTACAGGTATTTCCCGTGTTTGATAACCAACGTAAGAAATAACCAGTGTATCGTTTTTTAGCGAATCCTCTAAATTCAATTTGAAAAATCCCATCGTATCGGAAGAAGTTCCGATGGCTTGGTTCGATACCATGATATTTGCATAAGCTAATCCTTTTTTTGTTTCTGAGTCAATTATTCTGGCAGTTATGTCAAGATCTTGTCCGTTGGTGACAAAACCGAATGATAAAAACAGAACAGAAATGAGGATGAACCGCATCGTTTCTCTGGAATGAGTGATGCTTATTAAACGAATTACTCTTCAAATTATTTCATAAACAACAACCGGATATGGCTATTGATTAATCAGCATTTATTGTGACTTAAATGAGTAAGGATTGGTTAAATTAAACGTTCAGTTTTTCAATCAGGTCAACCACCCGTGCCGAGTAACCCCATTCGTTATCGTACCATGATAACACTTTAACGGTTTTTCCCTGAACCATCACACTTTCCGAATCAAATATTGATGAATGCGAATTGTGAATGACATCCACCGAAACGATCGGGTCTTCGGCATATTCGAGGATACCTTTCATCGGGCCTTCGGCGGCTTCTTTCATGGCTGCCCTGATCTCATCCTTGGTAGCTTCTGTTTTTAAGTTTGCCACCAGGTCAACCAGCGAACCCGTCGGAGTCGGAACACGGACCGCGAGGCCGTCCAGCTTTCCGTCCAGATCGGGAATAACTTTTCCTACCGCTTTGGCAGCGCCTGTAGTTGTCGGGATTTGCGAAATGGCTGCCGAACGCGCCCTTCGCAGATCGGCGTGGGGTGCATCCAGAATACGCTGGTCGTTGGTATAGGAATGAATCGTAGTCATAAACCCGTTCTCAATACCAAAGCGGTCGTTCAGCACCTTGGCAATGGGCGCCAGGCAGTTGGTCGTACATGAAGCATTCGATACGCACTGGTCTTCATCGCGGAGCTCATTGTCATTAACGCCCATTACAACCATACGGTCAATTTCGTCTTTGGCGGGAACAGTCAGTATCACTTTTTTTGCCCCGTTTTTCAGGTGATCGCCATAACCGCCTTTGTTGCTTTCGCGCTGGCGGAAAATACCGGTTGACTCAACAACCACATCCGGTGCGGTGTCCCATTTAATATCCAGCGGCATCCTTTCGGCAAATACCGGAACTTCCTTGCCATTTACCACAAGGGCTGTATCGGTATGCGTCACTTTGCCGTTGAATTTTCCCTGGGTCGAATCGTATTTGAGCAAATGTGCCAGGGTTTTAGTATCAGTCAGGTCATTGATGCCAATAACCTCCATGTCATCTCTTTCAAGGATCATCTTGAACACATTTCTTCCGATGCGTCCAAAACCGTTGATTCCTATTTTAATCTTTGCCATCGTTTATAAACTTTAAGTTAAACAATCATTTTTCATTTTATCATTACCTTATCTTTGTAAGGTTTTATTCTTTTAAGAACCCAAAAGTATATTAAAAAAGTTTTAGAAAAACCAGAATAAAGTCTTTCATGAAAGAAAAACTGATATCGAAGGCCCTTGAAGCCAACCTGGCGGAAACACGTTATAAAGATATAAAAATATTACCTGAATATCAGGAATTTATAGACTTGTCTAAAAAATACTTCGGAATTAATAAACGTGCAAACGATTGCATTATTGAATACCAGCATCCCTTTTCCAACAAAAAATTTGTTGCTGAGGAGCTCCGGGGTATTTTGTTGACTGATTACTGGTTCTATTTCGGGACTGATGACCCGGTGAAAGCGTTCGGGATACCCCTCCGGATGATGCGCCATTTGTTGCTTTCGGATGGAGACATTGACCTGCATGTTATGATCATCAGGACATTGCTTGAGTTTACACAAAAGATATTTCGTGAGAAAAAGGATTTCAGTGATCTGGTAAAATACAACTGCGACACCATTCAGCAAGCATTAGATAACGATCCTTACAGTTTTATTCTGTCTTTAAAGTATTTTAAACGATACATGGGTGATGTTGCATCTTCCGACGCATTTTCGGAGCAGTTATTCAAAGTAACCCAAATCGTTTATGAAGAAAATATCCGGTTCTGGGAAAAGAATTCGCAAGTTGAAACCTGGCTGGAGGAAAAAAAGAATATTCTTTTATTTGATAAAGAACAGATTGTCAACAGAATAGGTAAGCCCTGGTTCCGTTCGTTGCGCAAAAAGCTGAAAGAAGCCGCTACATGGAATGAACTAACGGAAACGATGCCCGATTTCGATGAGATTGCCGAGTGGTTTGCCGGGACGATTGACCTTTTTAAATCGTTTGTCGGAAAGTTTTATTTCATTTTTTACCTGATGCATCTTGACGGGATGCAACAATGGCGCGAACGGCTGATCTGGAAACTCAACAACATGCTGGTGCAAACCATCAATGAAATTGACAAAAAAGACCTGAAAGTATTTATTGACCGGATATTTGATTCGGCCCGGGAGTTGAAACCCGAATACGGCTCATCGGTGTTGGATATGTTGCTGACGGTTGGTAAAAAAGTAATTGACATTTCTAAAGAGAATAATGACTACCAGTTGGTCTATTATTTTGAAAGCAAACTGATAAATTTCGGTTTTGAAACTCCCGGGATCGTTTATGTAAACGAAAACTGGCAGTTGTCTGTCAATCCCAACCATATTAAGAATATCCGGGTCTGGCTTGAACTGATCGAATACTCCGGTTCGGAGATGGAAGAGCTGTTATCCACACTTATTGTCAACCTTCAGTTGGGGGGCATTTTTATCAGCGACACCGACCTCTTTCAAAGGGACATTACCAAAATTCTCAACTCCAACATTGCGCCTTATTATAAAAAGGTAAAACAACTGACAAGGATATTTCCGGTTTATTTTAATGAAATCGGCGCCGAAGGCGAGATCAGAAACATTACAACCACCATTGATGAAATATCGCATCGCAAAGACCAGCTTGTCCATTTTTTACGCAAACAGGTACATACCGAGAGTAACAATACGCTGATTGAACTTGCTTTGAAAGTTTTCCGGTTTTGGTGTGACGGCAAGCTTGAGGCGCTGAAAAGCTCACTCCCTAAAAATGTGTATCAGGCGATAGACAAAAAAAGCGAATGGTTTGCTCCCATCCACAACATGGCGCTGCAGATGTGTAAAATTACCGGTAGCGCTCCCGACCAGTTGATCCGGATGAATGAAAAAGAGTATGAAGAAGTTCTCGGTAAACTTAAAGAAACCAATCCGCGTGACCTGGAGCGGCTTCGTGACATCCGAAGGCTGTATGCTTACCTGAAAGAGAAATATTCTTTTGAAACGGTAGATATCACCAAATTACTCCGGCGGTATTCTTTTATTGAAGATCATGAGATTAAAAAGCTGGGCGCCGCGATTGACAACGATGATTTTGAAAAATCGCTGAAACTGATCTACTCTTTTATGAACCGGTTGAAAGCGATCATTTTCAACCCCAAACCGAGCCAGAGCTGGGAGAATATTTACCACAAACGTCACATTGCCATCGGAATACCTTCAATGTACGGCGTTTACAGGGAGCCGAAATTTGAAGCGCTGGGGCTTACTTTCCGGCTTGAGAATGTTGCCACACGACTCATGGAGAAAGTGGTCTCGCGCATCAACCTGAATTATATTTCGGCAAAAACCCTGAGTGATATTTACGAAATTCTCGAATATTTCAGGGAGGGGCTCGAACTGGACGGCATTACAAACCAGAGTTTTAACGCCAACCTGCTGATGCTTAAATTCAGCCTTCAGTCCAAGAGTTTCTCTTTTGACCAGTACATCAATATTTTCCAGTTTATTGCCGAAGACATCAAACGGATCATCATCAAACATTTTCTGAAGACTTATGAAATACCCTTACAGATAGTCATTCCGCAGCTTTATGACCCTGAAAATAAACTGTCGGAAAGGGAAAAAGTGGAGTTGGTCAACAGGATTTCCGAAACTTTTTACAGGGATGTGATCGCCGATGGTTTTTTGATTCAGCCGCTTGATAATTTTGTATCCGGCATTCTCGAGTCGCTGGGTAAAATGGCGGATAACCTGCCTCCAAAGATGATCAACGAGATCATGTCATACAATTCCGATTTGGTCATCACCCGTTTGAGACTTCCCAACCCGTTGGTTGACAACCAGGTGTATCTGGGTTCCAAAGCGTATCACCTGAAGAAACTCCGGGTAGCGGGCTTTCCTATTCCACCGGGCTTTGTTTTAACAACCGAGGTTTTCAGGCGCAATGATACCATCAACGCACATGAAGAACTGAAAAAGGAAATGCACCAGCTCATCCGGTCACACTTGCGGTTGATAGAGAGAAATTCAGGCAAACAATATGGAAATTACCAGAATCCGTTGCTTTTGTCGGTGCGGTCGGGAGCAGCCATTTCCATGCCCGGAGCCATGGACACCTTTTTAAATGTCGGGATGAATGACCAGGTGACTGAAGAACTGGGGAAAAATAAAGAATTTGCGTGGTCGGCCTGGGATTCATACCGAAGGCTGCTACAAAGCTGGGGCATGGCTTTTGGCCTCGACAGGGATGTGTTTGATGAGGTGATTACCTATTTTAAAAGTAAATATCACGTTGACCAGAAAATGGATTTTACACCGGAGGCCATGAAAGAAATAGCCATGGCTTACAAACAGTTATTGAAAGACAATGGCATTGAATTCGAGCAGGATGTCTTTAAGCAACTGATGACTGTGATCAATCTGGTTTTCGGTTCGTGGTCTTCCAAACGGGCTCAGGTTTACAGGAAACATCTTCAGATTGCCAATGAATGGGGTACTGCCGTGATCATTCAAAAAATGGTGTTTGGAAATCTGGGCAGGCTCTCGGGGACGGGCGTGGTCTTTACACAGAACCCGAAAAAGAAACAACAGGGAGTTTATTTGTACGGCGATTTTACCCTTTGCAGTCAGGGCGAAGATATTGTTGCAGGGCTTGTTAAACCTTTACCGGTTAGTAAAAGTCAGAAAATCAACGATCATACTGAAATCTATTCGCTGGAAGAATTGTATCCCGGTATTTATAAAAAGCTCAATTCAATTGCCATACAGCTTACCGAAGACCTGGGATATGCGCCGCAGGAAATCGAATTTACTTTTGAGTCGGAGAACCCCGATGATCTGTATATCCTGCAAACCAGGGATCTGGATATGGCAAAACATCAGGCAAAGGAAGTTTTTGTCTTACCCCTTGATCAAATGACTTTTGCAGGAAGAGGGATTGGTATCGGGGGTGGTGCCATGAACGGCAGGGTGGCATTTAACGAAAACGATATAGCCATGCTGCGGAAAAAATATAAAAAGGATAATATTATTCTTGTGCGCCCCGACACGGTTCCTGATGACATCGGAATGATCTTCGACACTGACGGCTTGCTTACGGCCAAGGGCGGTGCCACATCCCATGCTGCGGTTACCGCGGTGAGACTGGGAAAAACAGCGGTGGTCAACTGCACGAGTCTGGTTGTGCATGATGATGAAAAACTGTGCCGGTTGAATGAACATGAATTTCATACGGGTGACGAAATAGCCATTGACGGTTATCTCGGGAATATTTATGCAGGAAATTACCCCATTGAAATGAAAGAGAGATATTCGGAATTTCATTTTTAAAATAAAGCCGGATAGTTACCCTGATTTCTTATTTTTGCCCCCGTCAATAAGCAATTGAACAATATATTAATTATGGCACAAAAACCTTCCATACCCAAAGGTACCCGTGATTTTTCCCCGGAAGAAATGGTCAGGCGGAATTATATTTTCGATACCATACGTAATGTTTTCCAGCATTATGGTTATCAGAACATTGAAACACCCGCCATGGAGAACCTTTCTACCCTCATGGGAAAGTACGGCGAGGAGGGTGACAGGCTGTTGTTTAAAGTGCTGAACTCCGGCGATTTTTTAAAAAATATCACCAGAGAGGATATTGAAGCAAACAACATCAATAAAATAACTTTTGCCATTTCTGAAAAGGGATTACGATATGACCTGACCGTACCCTTTGCCCGGTATGTGGTTCAACATCGAAACGACATTACTTTCCCTTTCAAACGTTATCAGA
>JAADID010000232.1 GCA_013151505.1 Chlorobiota bacterium
GAACAAGGCTACCCGCCGGGAGGTGGAGTACCTGACCTGCAAGGTGGGCTTGCACCTGGCAGGTCGGAAAGAGTGATTGAACAATAGAATTTGAAGGATTTCTTCGCCACAGAATAAATTCTGTGTCTGTTGGTTCATGCTTTGCCTCCGGCAAGTACCCCCCGTCTCGTTTCAAACGAGACGGTCGAATTCCATGCCCATGACTTCAGTCGTGGGCGTTGCTGGGAAAAGGGCTGTCATTCCGGGTATAAAGACCCTGACACAAGGGCCCGCAGTGTGACATGACATATTAATGGCTAAAGCCGGTTTGATTTTCTTATTTAATCACGGCGCTTCCAGACGGATTGCTTTGCAAAAAGCGCCGTGCAAAATGCAATGGCGGGATATTCTACTCTGGTTTTTAAGCCGCGCAAAATGTAATGCAGGTATATTTTACTTCGCTTTTAAGCTTTTCTGGTTCACCAGTACCGGAGCAAAAAACTATTTACCATTAGAAATATTGTTCTGCTTTTTACCCTGCCCCCGCCTGAACGAGCAAGAATCTCCCGGCACATAAGCGCTATTCAGGGTTTTCGACCATGAGGGAATAAATTTACCCGGGAGATGGGGGCTGTAAAAAGCGGCGACTGAAGTCGCCGGTACATCAGGTATAAAGCCCCCCGTTCACATGGATCACTTCGCCATTGATGTAAGAGGCACCATTAGAAGCCAGGAATCCGACAACTTCGGCCACTTCTTCGGGCGTACCGAAACGGTTGGCAGGAATCAGTTTTTTCAGCTCTTTTTCATCCAGGTCTTTGGTCATTTCCGTCCGGATATAACCCGGCGCTACCGCATTTACTGTCACCTTTTTCCGTCCCACTTCCTGGGCAAGGGCCTTGGTGGCCCCGATTACCCCGGCTTTGGCTGCGGAATAATTGGTCTGTCCCGGTAATCCTTTGATGCCTGATAATGACACTACGTTGATGATCCTGCCGAATTTGTTCACCACCATATCCTCAAGCAAAGGGGTAGTTACATTGTAAAAACTATTCAGGTTGGTATCAATCACTTCCGACCACTCCTCAGGCTTCATCCATACCATCAACACATCTTTGGAATAACCGGCATTGTTGACCAAAACCGAGATGTATTCATGTCCATGATCTGCTTTCCATTTTTGTAATGCGGTTTTTACGGCGCCATGATCGGTAACATCAAACCGGATGATCTCTCCGCTTCCGCCCAGCTCGTTTATCACCTTCAGTGTGTTTTCGGCTGCCTCTTTATTGGAGCGGTAATGAACCAGAATATGGTAACCCATTTGCGCAAGTTTGATGCAGATGGCGCTGCCAATCCCTCCCGAACCGCCTGTTACTAATGCATAATTCATTTGTTTTTAATAATTTCAGGGTTATTATTGAGAAGGAAATCTTTGATCTTTTTCAGGTCTTTATATTTGGGCGCGTCCTCCGTGAAAACAGGGACAATTTCTCTTATTCGGGAATAGGTGTCTTTTGTCCGTTGAGCCAGCTTTTCCGAATTTTGCAGATAATCAATAGCCTGAATGATGGCCAGAAATTCAACCGCCAGCACCTCAAAAGTATTTTCAATTACTTTTTTGGTCATCAGGGCCGCGTTTGTTCCCATGCTTACAATATCCTGATTGTCGTTGTTGCTGGGGATGCTGTGAATATACATTGGGACCGACAGGGTTTGATTTTCAGCCACAGTGGAAGTCGCTGTAAACTGTGTACCCTGCAAACCGAGGTTAAGCCCGGGTGTTCCCAGATTTACGAATGGCTGCAACACCTCATTCAGCTTGTTGTTCATCAGGAAGTTGATCTGTCTTTCAGCCAGCATACTTAGCTTTGTTACGGCAATTTTTAGTTTATCCATTTCAAAAGAAACATAATCGCCGTGGAAGTTGCCTCCGTGGTAAACGGTTTGAGTGTTCACATCCACCACCGGGTTGTCATTGACCGAGTTTATTTCATTTACCAGAACTTGTCCGGCGTTACTGACAGCATCTAAAACAGGCCCAAGCACCTGCGGAACACAACGCAGTGAATAGTATTCCTGGATTTTTTGTTTGAATATTTTTTCCTCAATTTTTCCGTTGTAGAGGTGGTCGCTCCTTTTTTCGATCAGTTTACTGTCGGCCAGCAAGTTGCGCATAGCGTCGGCAATAATCTGTTGCCCGTTGTGCATTTTTGTCGAGTTCAATTCTTTGGAAAAATGGTCGTCAAACGACTGAACGATCTCGTTGATCATGGCTGAGGCCACCACCGACCAATTGATGAGCAGCTCTGCCCTGATGATGTTGATGATTCCGATACCCGACATGACCGAAGTACCGTTGATGAGCGCCAGACCTTCGCGCAGATAAACCGAAAGAGGCTGAATGTTCAGTTTTTCAAAAACAGCTTTGGTTTGCTGTCTTTTTCCCTCGTAAAACACCTCCCCTTCACCGATCAGTACCAGCGCTATATGCGAAAGCTGCACCAGGTCGCCGCTGGCTCCTACCCCACCGTGTTCGGGGATGTAAGGAATGATGTCGTTATTGATCAGGGTGGCAAGCAGTTTGATTGCATCGGGATGTACTCCGGAATATCCCAGCGAAAGGCTTTTCAGGCGGCTGATCATGGCAGATTTCACACAGAGGGTTTCCAACGGATTACCGCTGCCGGAAGTATGGCTGCGTATCAGGTTGTATTGCAATTGAATCTGGTCTTCGGGTTCGATACGGTATTGAGCCATTGGTCCCAGGCCGGTGTTGACTCCGTAAATTATTTTGTTCACCGAAAATTCTTTGAGAAAAGTGTGGCATTTTTCTACCCGCTCCAGCGTGGAATCATCTGGTTCAATTTGTTGGCTTTTAAAAAGGATGTTGTAATAATCTGATAGCGCCAATCTTTCTCCCGAAATTTTAACCATCCCGTTCTTTTTAGTGTGCAAATGTACAATAATGCCTCAGAAATATTCAGCCTCAGTTTAAAAAAGCAAAAGAGGTTTAACTGGTATTAAATGGGTATCAGGAAATGGTGGTGAAAACCCACTATGCCTGGCAATCCGTTTTTATTTTATCTCCAACTGATTAAATACCGGGTTGGCATACAATCTTAAAAAGAGGTCTGTAATTTTTACACGGTCGCCGTCAATCAGATCAATGGTCTTTTCCAGCCGCTCATTTAATTTTTCACGGGTTTTGTCGTCATAATTTTTGGCGAACCGGGCGCCGCCTGTCAGCATGTCGTAAGCGAGGTAATTGGAAGACCACAATCTGTAATCTGCATGGACATGGCGGTCAACCACGAAAGCAACCTGCTGCATGAGCTGGTTCACTCGCATATCTGTATCCAGCTTGTCCAGTTCATCATTGATCTGATTGCCGATATGCAGGTGTATGCGTCCTTTTTCAGATACCACTCCGCCGATAATGCTTTGCAGGTCTTCGTTTTCCTCTTTTACGTATTCCTGTGTTTCGGAAATATACAATTCCCGTACTTTCAAAGAATCACACGGTTCCCATTCATAAGAAATCGTGACGGGAGTTATGTTCAGGTCTTTCAGCGATTCGATAATACTGTTCTCCCTCGACAGGATAAACATCTTGAGCACACTCATGTCGGTAGTATCGGTGCCGTTTTTTGAGCGCCCTTTTCGCTGGGCAATCCAAACCGACTGGTTCTTCTGTGTCACCGAGCGACGAATATACTTCGATAGCAACTGTGAATTCTGAAGCATTTCTTTCGGGCTGCCGTTCCTGAAAACGGTGATCATTTTATTCGACTTGCCAATGTCTTCCACAAACTGTGAGATGATCAGGTTATCGCCCCATGTGATCTCACACGTGTTAAAATCGTTGTTTACCAGTATCAGGTTCAGAATTGCCGAATCCAGCAGGATATCGCGGTGGTTGGCCAGAAAAATATACCCCTTTTCTTTTGAAATATTCTCAATACCCGAGAATGTAAGGGATACAGCCGTTTTTTCAATAATGGAGTTGATAATGGCCCGCATAACCTGATGTTGAAAATTTTCTATCGTGGAAAACTTTTTCAGGCCGTTTATGATTTCCTGGTGTTTTTCAGGCGGGAACAGATAGTTAAGCAAATGCTGAAAATCAGGATGGGAAACAATCCTGTCCAATGCAGCGGGAATTTCATCACCAAAGTAGGGCCTGATTGCATCAAATTCGTTATCTGGCATCATAGGATTTAATGTTGGCTAAAATTAAACAATTTATCCATAACCTACATTAATCTTCTTCTTTTAAAAAGGTGTTGATGATATCGTCCGTTTCTATCCTGTCGGCTTCTGCCTTGTAATTACGTACGATACGGTGTCTTAAAACGGGCAGGGTAACAGCGCGTACGTCTTCGATATCAGGAGAATATTTCCCGTTGATGGCGGCGTGGGTCTTGGCACCGATGATCAGGTATTGCGATGCTCTCGGTCCGGCGCCCCAGTTGAGGTATTTTTCGGCCCAGGGGTGTGCTTTGGCAGTGTATGGCCGGGTTTTGGAAACGAGGCTTACCGCATAATTGATCACATTGTCGGCTACAGGTATTTTTCTTAACAGGTCCTGGAAGAAAAGTATTTCCTCCGTATTAAGTACTTTCTCCACATCCGCTACAGCACCTTTTGTAGTGTGTTTCACTATGTTAACCTCCTCTTCAAAAGAAGGATAATCCAGTATCAGGTTAAACATAAAACGGTCGAGCTGGGCTTCGGGAAGCGGATAGGTTCCCTCCTGTTCGATAGGGTTTTGTGTTGCCAGTACAAAGAAAGGGGAATCCAGCTTGTAAGTCTCCCCGGCAACAGTGATGGCCTTTTCCTGCATGGCTTCGAGCAGAGCGGATTGTGTTTTCGGTGGTGTCCGGTTTATCTCGTCAGCGAGGATGATGTTGGCAAAAACAGGGCCTTTGATGAATTTGAACTGCCGGGTCTGGTCCAGTATCTCGGTTCCCACGATATCGGAAGGCATCAGGTCGGGGGTAAACTGAATACGGCTGTAAGTGAGTCCCAGAGCCTGCCCGATGGTGTTTACCAGCAGAGTTTTCGCCAGGCCGGGAACGCCAACCAGCAGCACATGGCCCTGGCTGAAAATGGAGATCAGGGTCTGGGTGACAATTTCGTCCTGCCCGACAATGACCTTGGCGATTTCCTTTTTCAGGGCCTTATATTTTTCCACAAAAGCATCTACGGCTTCCACATCATTTTTATAATTCATCGGATCATCATTTTTTCAGATTTTTAAGCCAGTCGTGCCTGAACGGACAATTTTGATATTCTTTTTTGATCTGCACGTAAATTTCTTTCATTTTCCGGTTGATCCATTCATCAACAGCTTCAGCCTGTTTTTTTTGCAAAGCCAGTTTTTCCATGTAAGAATAATCTGTTTTTAAACTGGCACGGTGAGGTTCCGTTTTTTCTTTCAACATCAACAACCGGTATGCATCTTTCTGGTCTTCTGTTTTCATGGGTACCGCATTGGATATTTCACCCACTTTCATCTTCTCGATGGTAAACGAAACCTGCGGGTCAAGCTGTTCGGCTTCCCAGGTTGTCCCGCCCGTATAAGGGTTGATCAGCAGACCGCCGTTGTTTTTGTCCTCGCTGTCTGAAAATTTCGCGACAGCTTCGTCAAATGTCATGGAGTCGGCCCGGATGAGATTTGCAATACTGTCGAGTTCATTGCGCGCTTTCATCAGGTCGGCAGGCGAAACTTTTGGCACCAGCAGAATATGGCGGACATTCACGTAATCGCCTTTTCGTTCGATTAACTGGATAATATGATAGCCGGCTTCGGTTTCGACCACACTGGAAATTTCACCCTCTTTCAATTTGAAAGCCACCGCTTCAAATTCGGGATACAACTGGCCCCTTCCGTAGAATCCCAGCTCTCCGCCCCGTTTGGCCGAGCCCGGGTCTTCGCTGTAAAGTATGGCCATCGTGGCAAAACTTTCCCCTTTCAGTATCCTCTTTCTTAATTCGAGCAGTTTTTCTTTCACCCGCAACTTTTCTTCCACGCTGATGGGCGGTTTTTTAACGATCTCGGCGATGGTATAATGGGTTTTGATCAGCGGGATACTGTCTTTGGGCATCGAGTTAAAAAAAGACCTGATCTCGGAAGGTGTAATGGTTACGGAACTGACAATCCCGTTCTGAACCTGCTGAGCCAGCAACTGTTCCCTGATAATATCATTCAATTCGCTTTTAATCTCATTCAGCGTTTTTCCGTAAAACTTTTCCAGCTTCTCCTGTGAGCCGAATTGATTGATAAAACTGGATATTCTGCGGTCCAACTCATTGTTCACCTGGTCGGGGGTAACTTCAATGCTGTCATATTCAGCCTGGACGACCATCAGCTTCTGGTACAGCAGGTCTTCCAGTATTGCGCAATGGATCTCTTCCGAAGAACCGCTTATCCTCCCCTGACTCCTGTAAGTCAGGTACTGGTTTTCGATATCCGATTTCAGGATGATGTTTCTTCCCACAACAGCCACCACCTCGTCAATAACCTGCCCTTTAACATTTGCAGTAGTGTCCTGGGCAACTGTCAGCAAACCGGGCAGGAGCAACATGCCGGTCAACATCATGATCACAGCATATTTTATCCGGAAATTTATTTTTGTTTTTTTCATTAATAGTACACCTCAAAGTCTTTATTCAGGATCGCTTGTTTATAAATGTCAGCCCTCAATTTTTTTATCAGATCCACTTTCCTTTTGTTGATAATAATATCACGGATATCATTCCGCTTAAAATCCAGGGGTGAAATATCATTTTTTATTCTGAAGTCGACAAATTTAAGCAGATAAACAAAACGATCATCCGAAAGGGTAATAAATCGGTTCCCTTTCAGGAAAAGTTCCTGGTTGTATGTTTCGATGGGAATGGTGGCAAGCAGATCGTCGAACCTGACCCAGGTGGCCGTATCCAGGAAATAAGGTACGGCATACTCTTTACTGTAAAACTCCAGTGAATCGGTTGAAATGCTGTCAGGCAGGCTAAACAACTTTTTGAATTCATCTTCCAGTTCTTCCTCTTTGTCGAGGATCACGTACTGGACTTTCACAATATTTTCTTTCAGTTCAAAATCGGCAAGATGCTCATGGTAGTATTTCTCAATCTCTTCTTCCGTAACCAGCGTATCCAGTTTTTGCCTGACCAGCTCGGTCTCGTACTGATAAATGATCAGTGAATTCTTGTAATCTTCCAACTGCCGGTCGAAATTAAGCTGCCGGTCGGTCAGGTTCTTTTCCGCCTGCCTGATCATCAGCCTGGTTTTGATCCATTGGTCGGTATACACAAATGCGATACTGTCAAGTTTGGAAATATTATCAGGTACCAGACGCCGGAGATCAGATTCATAGAGATAATCATCGTAAACCCTGGCAACGACAACTCCTCTGTCACCAGACGCGCCGGGCCGGCATCCGGCAACCACCAAAACAAGAAATATGAGTTTTACAAATCTGTTCAAAGGTTATTTTTTCTGTTGTTCCGACAACAATTGCTGAAGCACTTCTTCATTGACAACAACGGGATATTTGGGATATTTAGCCTTTAATTGCTTTATCCACTCTTTCTCAAGGTATTCCTGATAATCAGCCGTAGCCAGTCCGCGGGCTTCGTTCAATTCCTTTTGCTGTGGCGGAAGGACGTTCCGAATTTTAACAAAAATAACCGTATTGTCCACATCGGAATCTACCTGCAGGAAATCACCGGGTTTCCATTCTATTTTATCAATAATCTTATTATCGCCCTTTTCGAACTTACCCGGTACTATCCTCACCGAGGTAATGCTGTCTTCTTCAAGAATACGGGCAATATCGCCATCATTGTCGTTTGAGAGGATGATTTTTTTCACCGTATCAATGTCATTTTTATTTTTTACATAGTAGATTGTTGCATCCAGCCGTTCATCCCACATATATTTGTCCCTGTTGGCAGCAAAAAATGCTTCCAGTCCGGCAGTATCCTGAACCGCCTTGGTCCAAACTTTTTTATCCATCAGGTTGAAAAGGAGAATGCCGTCGTGGTATTCCTGCATCAGGGCCTTGAACTCGGGATAATCATCCTCGAGGTGTTCATCCTGATAAGCCAGGCATTTGTCGTTCACAAATTGCTGAAACAATTTTTCAAGATAAACATCCTTGTCAATATTCGTTTGTTTTTTCTGATTCTGTTCAATGTAAACCGCCAGATCGGACTGGGTGTAAGTTTTATTACCTATTCTCATTACCGGTTTAACAAAACCCTCAAGGCTGTCGGCAACAAATTCCTTGTATAGCACCGAGGTGTCTATGGCAGCAAATAAAGCCAGTTTGGCTTTTTCGTAAATCTTGAAACGGTTCTCTTTTTTGATGCGGTTGATCACGGCTTCTTCACTTTTGTGTGAGCGCGAATCCTTTAATATCCTGTCTTTCAACCCCGGGGCTTCTTCTTCAAATGTGCCCGGAGTTTTCCGGCTGATCAGTTTGATGATGTGCCATCCGTAAGGTGTCTGAACCGGTTTTGAAATCTGGCCGGAGTCAAGCTGCTGCACTGCCTCCACGAATTCGGGAACCACGCGGTTGCACGAAAATGGTGTGAGTTTACCGCCGTTTTTTGCCGATCCTTTGTCTTCGGAATACTGGGCTACAGCATCTTCAAACGACATACCTTCCTGAATCTTTTTATAAATATTATTGATCTTTTCGGCCCGTTGTGCCGAATCTTCCGCAGTTGCATTGGGCGGCATACCGACAAAAATATGAGCCACCTGCACGATGCCGAGAGCAGGTTTTTTATCGGTAACATAAACCAGATGGTAACCGTAGCGTGTACGAACCGGTTGCGAGACCTGGCCTACCGGTGTGTTGTATGCTGCCGTTTCGAAGGGATAAACCATGTTGAATACCGTGAAATAACCCAGGTCGCCTTTGTTCCCCCTGCGGGCCCGTTGCTTGCCGGGGATGGCTTCCACGTCACGGGCCGAAGGGTCGTCGGAATACTCAACGGCTGCTTCGTTGAAATCCTTTCCGTTCATGATCTCCTCCCTGATCTTCATGATCTTATTGTATGCAGCCAGCGTATCTTCGGGGGTTGCGTCCTTATCCACCATGATGAGAATATGGCTTGCCCTGACATCCTGTAACTTTCTTTCATAAGCCTCTTTCAGCAGATCTTCGTTGACTTTCTCATCCACAAAATAGGGCTTGGCCAGTTGTTTGCGGTAGCCGGCCAGTTCTTTTTTGAAAGCGGCAGCCGTATCCATTTTCAGATCTTCGGCTTCTTTTACTTTCAGCTTGAAATCAATATACAGTTCAAGGTAATCTTCTATGGAACTGGGTTCTTCCAGATTAGTCTGCGTATTGTTCTTGTTGTAAACACGCATGAACTCACCCACTGTAATTTTCTCGTCCCCAATGGTCAGCAAAGTCTTTTTATCCAGCTTGCTTTGAGCAGATAAGTTGTTGACAAAGAAGACAAAGGAAAAAATTACGAGCATTGCTTTTATGAAATGTTTTGATGTATTCATTATGGTGATTTTCATTTTAAAATGATTTATGTTTCAACATTAATTTTTTCTGCTGTAATTGGGCGCCTCGCGGGTAATGGTAATATCGTGAGGATGACCTTCAGCCACGCTGGCAGCCGATATTTTAATGAATTTGGCTTTCTGAAGTTCGGCGATTGTATGTGAGCCCGTATAGCCCATTCCTGCACGAAGTCCGCCAACCATTTGCAGGATCACCTCGCCAAGGGTTCCTTTGTAAGGAACACGGCCTACGATGCCTTCGGGGACCAGCTTGCTGATATCATCTTCGGTATCCTGGAAATATCGGTCTTTTGATCCTTCTTTCATGGCCTCGATCGAGCCCATTCCACGGTAAGTCTTGTATTTTCTTCCTTCATAAATGATGGTGTCCCCGGGAGATTCGTCCACGCCGGCGAACAACGAACCCGCCATAATGGAATCGGCTCCGGCAGCAATGGCTTTCACGATATCGCCCGTATAGCGGATACCCCCGTCTGCAATGACCGGAACTCCTGTTCCCCTGGCGGTTTTTGCCACTTCATAAATGGCTGTCAGCTGGGGAACGCCTACACCGGCAATAACCCGTGTTGTACATATTGAACCGGGGCCTATTCCCACCTTAATGGCATCGGCGCCGGCAGCAATGAGGTCTTTGGCTGCGGCAGGTGTTGCTATATTTCCGATCACCAGTTCCACCCCGGGGAAATGTTTTTTGATCAGTTTTGCCATATCAAGCACACCTTGTGAATGGCCGTGTGCGGTATCAATTACAATGGCATCAACTCCCACATCAACGAGGGCTTTTACACGATCACGTGTATCGCTTGCGATGCCAACCGCCGCAGCAACACGTAGCCTCCCCTGCTCGTCTTTGCAACTCGTGGGATGGGCTTTTATTTTGATAATGTCTTTATAAGTGATCAATCCGATGAGACGGTTCCGGTCGTCAACAACCGGTAATTTTTCAATCCGGTGTCTTTGCAGGATTTCGGCTGCTTTTTCAAAGTCTGTAAATTCAGTGGTTGTGATCAGGTTTTCTTTAGTCATGGCCTGTGCAATGGGTTTTGACAGATCACGCTCAAAACGGAGATCACGGTTAGTGACAATACCAACAAGGGTACCTTTTTTGTCCACAACCGGAATGCCGCCGATCTTGAATTCTTCCATGATGTTCAGCGCATCCTGTACCACAGCATCCTCAAAAAGGGTAATGGGTTCCAGGATCATCCCGTTTTCGGCCCGTTTCACCTTGCGCACTTCTTTGGCCTGCCGTTCAATGGTCATATTTTTGTGCATTACACCAATACCGCCTTCCTGCGCCATGGCGATAGCCATTTTTGATTCGGTGACCGTATCCATGGCGGCAGACACAACCGGAATTTTCATTTCAATATTACGCGAGAATTTTGTAGTCAGGTTGGTTTCGCGGGGCAAAACGGTGGAATGAGCAGGCATCAGAAGGACATCGTCATAAGTTAATCCCTCACCCACAAACTTTTCACTATCAAAAGACATCTGGACTGATTTTTAAAATTGAGCAAAAGTATCAAAATAAATGAAATGGTAAAGGGGATAAACAATCCGTATTATAAGATTTTAACAAGCTTTAAGACATGTGGGGAGGAGAAAATGAATGACGAATGACGAATAACGAAAACGAATGACGAAAAGGGGATGGATTAACCTTTCAGGTCGAAAGCAGTAGCTGGTGTGCAGGCAGTACCTGAAAGGTTGGAATGGTAGGAAGTAGATGAGTTGATTGACGAATGACGAATGACGAATGACGAAAACGAATGACGAAAAGGGGTAATGGGAATGAAGAGAGGGTAAATGAACATGCCGTTCCGCCGGAACTCTTTTTCCTTATTTATTTTTTACCAGGGACTTACGTCGCCTGGCAAGAACATTTCCTGCCTTCGGCAGTCAATCAGGCGATCCCAGACCTGCCGGGTGGCTGCCCGGAGGGTACTCCCGGCAGGTCGAAAACGAGGAGAAAAAACCTTATCCCAGCCAGTCATGGCTTTTTTGCTCCGGCTTTTAAGCCGGGGAATAAAAAGGCAACAAACAATCCGGCTTTAGCCGTTAATTGTCTCCCGGAAATTATTTATTGAACCCCTGGCCAGGGTTCATTTTGCTCTCTCTGGATTTCCCCGCATTGCATGCGGGGCTATTCCTGATTCAATCCGTCAGTTGACGGATTGCTATGAAACGCGAAAAAAGCAACCTACGTTCAATTCCGAGGAGCATTTGCGCCGGATAGCGGGTAAGCGCGACGTGGGAATCCCAAACCTATGAAACACGGAATTTATTTCTCCCATTAGTTGACGGGGACTCCCACGTCAACGCCGCACACGGGCTTTCCCAATGCTTCCTCGCCCGCCTGCCTCAAAGGTAACACAGCGTGGCGGGCAGGGAGCTAAACGGTAGTAGTTAGTTATCTGTTTCAGTTATTCAACCCCATCACATTCCCAACACACCACCGCGCCCTTTGCGAAAACCATTGCGCCCTTTGCGGTTAAAAAACGAACTAAGAAAAGGAGGGGTATAGAGGTATAAGGGGGGCAGGTGTCATTTCTCCGGCTTTTTCTTTTTGCCGTAAATCATTTTTATAGCGATGGTCGTGTCTTTTTCAAGTCTAAAAGAAGCCAGGGCAAAACCGGGGGGTCGGATGCGTTTTTTGACATTTCCCGAAAAACCGATACCTTCTATGGGAACGCCCATTGCCCTGAAGTTCAGCGTGTCGTCGCTATTTTCATCGTGAAATACAGCCACTGCGTATTTTCCGGGTTTTAAATCTCTGGCTACAAACCGGGTAACGGGTTTTTTCGGGGAACATTTTACACCCACTACCGGGTCTTTCTTATTTTTGAAAGCCCTGGCATCGTCGAAAATACCAATTTTGAGCGTTCCCGAATCGGAACGGATATTTTCAAAAAGGATTGTGAGATCAGCCGTCTGCGAAAAGCATGAAGCAAATACCAACAACAGGACGCTTCCCAATAAAAAAAACCTGATCATTCAATACTTTTCGTTACTAATATTTCTTTCCCACTTCTTTTAATACAGTATAATACGTTTTTGCCCAGTAATTCCGGAGGCCGAATCCGCCGGGCTTGGCCAACATGCGTTCAGTCGAGAGAACTTTTTTGGTGGCTATATCAAAAAAGGTCACATAATATGCTCCCTGTACGTTGGGTTTGCTGTAACTTTCGGCAATCAAAACGAGTCCTGTCCCGCTCAGATCACCCGGAAGCTCAGATCACCCGGAATATCATAACTGCTGATAATCTCCTGGACCTGCTTCGAATCCAGGTGACTGCTTTTATAGAGGTCGTCAGTAATATGATCACGCACATTAATTTGGTCATTTCTTTTTTTGATCATACCCACGACAAATTTCACGTCTTTTCCCGGCATGGTTTTCCCGAAATATTTGTCACGCTCGGAAAGCGGCAAATCATTCCATGCCCTGAGTTTCACTCTCAGATCGCTGACATTCGGGAAATCCATCGGCATCAGAAAATAGCAGTGTGTGTAGTCAATCCCAAACCAGGTGATATTGTTCGTGTTGAATGACTGGCTGATGCCTGTCGTTCCGAAAAGGATGCTGAAAACAATAAGCAACAGATTTTTTTTCATGGTACTCAATTTTTAGTTATTTCTTTTGTCGATAAAAATAATAGGTTTTCTTGTATTGGAGGGCATTTGCAGTTGGAAAATTACATCAGGTCTTAA
>JAADID010000079.1 GCA_013151505.1 Chlorobiota bacterium
AGAAATGGTTTCATTTCTGTCGGCGTAAATGCGATGCAACGCCTTCATCGGATTTTTAACCACTTCCTTGTATTGCAGATGTGTGATATTTATCCGGTGATTATTCTTTTTCAAAAATTCAAGTGCTCTTTCCAGCATGTAACCGTTTTTTCTGACCCAATGCTCCACAACCTGATGAATATCAACGTGATTGCTGAAAATGGCCCTTGCGTGCGAGACCATACTTAAAAAAGAAGGAATGGATTCGTTAATATTCCGGTGTGGCCAGATGTACTGCACATTACCGAAATATTTATCCGTCAGATCAAGGAATTCCAGATGATGGGGCGTCTTCAGCACCCACCGTTTTCCCGGTCTTTGCCATTGAAGAAGTTTAAGCAGCTTTACCATATATTCGTAAGCCGGTGACTGATTTGTTTTTTCGAGCCATGAAGCATAAGAGGGAACATGCATGGTAGCTTCGGCCGTCTGGCTCATAAACGAAACGTCCAGCAACAACACATCCTCTTCAGGCGCCAGATGTTCAACCGGATGAATAGTAAAAAATGCAGGAGAAATGATTTTCAAGGCTTTCTCACTTGTTCGGGCAATTTTGATCCGCTGTTTACCGTCTTTGATGTCACCATTTATTGGGGCAGGGTTCAGTGCCTCCCAGCTGAGTAATGCCCTGTTCTCAGGGTCGGCAGCAAGCAATCGCTGGAGTTTTGTTGTGCCTGTTCGCTGCAAGCCGACAACCAGCATAATGGGATATAAGGGCTGTTCCAGTATTTCAGGGTATTTTTTAAACAGTTCTTCCGCCCGCAGCCTGACAGCCAGCAGGTTGGTCAACCGCTGTCTGGTGATGAAATATCCAATCGAATGCAGATTGGCTTCTTCTCTGATCGAACTCAATAACCTTTCCAGCGGTTCATCCCAGAAACTGCTTCCCAGATCGTGCAACCCTGTTGCTTTTCTGGCTGCTTTTATCAAACTGTCTTTGTCGAGCTTTGGCCGGGTACCCAACGGATAAGTTATTTTCCATATCGCATTCATTGCGCTGAACCAGCCGGGATGCCTGTTAAAGTCAAGTGCTTTTATTTTTTTCTGCGGGTTCATGCTATTTAAAGATCTTTCAGTTTGACCACCTTACATTCCGGCTCAACCGGTTCGGCATCGTCCTTCAGGCGGTACCAACGCCAGCACATAGTGCCTTCGGTATGCCCGCAGGTATCCAAACGGTTGGGCATCCCCGGGTCTTCATGGGAAACAATCACCCTAACGCTCCCATCGGTCTCATACACCGCGCTGCCTTTGTTGATGCAAACATTGAAATACCTGTAATCCAGCGACTCCATCCAGTAATTGTTCAGTTGGAAATTCCACAAATCACACTCCGGTGGTTTCACTGTAATGACCAACGCTTCATCTTCGGCCAGTTTCCAATAACTGTGATAATAAATGATGTTTTTGTCTCCGCCGGCTGCGTTTGAAACATCCGGATCAAACAGGGGCAGCCTATTAGTATGTTTTTGAAATCCTTTGGCCCACCTGGCAAACAACAAAGGTGCTCCGGCGACAAACATAGCTGCGGTTTTCAGTCCCTCGTCAATCATTTCCGGTGTCAACGGATCCGGTTCGGCTTTCCCGTTCAGGGTTTCAATTTTCAGTTCGGCAGGTACTTCTTTAAAACGGTCCAGAAAAGTTTGTCTGACGATCACCATGCCGGTGTCTTCCTCAATCTTCAGCCAGTTTTTGCCTTTTTTTTCTTTGCTCAGAATGATCTCAAAGCTGCCGTCTTTTTCAAGAACCAGTTCGTTGTCCTCTAATGTGTCGCATGGCGCCAGGCCACCGGTAGTCCCATAATTTCCGTTCTGTGTAAAAAAGCCAATGTAATGAACCGTATTCCTTTTTCCGGTGATCCGGTATTCATATTTCCCGCTGATCTGGGCATTGAAATAATAGTTATCCGGATTGTCAGCCCCCATTTTTACAGTTTCATGTACCATTCGCCGCAAAACAGGAAAAGCCGGATCGTTGTATTCCACAAAAGCTTCCAGGGCGGCACGGGTAAGCCGGGTCAGATACCGGACTCCTTCTGCCTGGTTGAATGCATCCTGCGGGGTTCCGGGATATTTCAGGACAGCGCCGGCCAGTTTAAGCTGGTCGCAAAATTCCTCCCATGCTTTCCCGGATACAATTCGCTGACGGTGAATGTCATCTTCAGTTTTTCCGGAAATTTTCCGCCCGAATGTTCTAAAAAACTTTAGAACTTTTAAAAAAGCAAAAAGCAAATTACGCATATACCTGATTAATTGTTATCATTGTGATTTCCGGTTGAGCCGATAAAAGTAAAAATATTTCAGCATGCCATCATTCAAAGAAAAATACGGACCATGGGCAGTGATTGCCGGAGCGGCGGAAGGGCTGGGCAAAGCGTATTCGGTCTCCCTCGCCGGAAAGGGCTTAAATCTGTTGATGATTGATAACCAGAAAAAAATCCTGCAAACCCTGGCAACGGAACTTGAAAAGAAATACGTCATTCAAACCATGACTTTGCATCTCGACCTCGGAGAAAACGAGGCAGTGAAAAAAATTATGGCGGCTGTTGGTGAAAAGAATGCCGGGCTTTTGGTTTACAATGCTGCTGTCAGCCGGATAAGCCGTTTTACAGAGCTTCCCCCGGAAGTGATTGACACATTTGTTGAAGTAAACGTAAAAACACAAATCCGTTTAGTTCATGCTTTTTCAAAGAATCTGATTGCCAAAAATCGTCCGGGAGGGATTTTGCTCATGTCTTCGCTTGCAGGATTAATCGGTATGCAACTGGTTGCTCCTTATGCTGCTTCCAAAGCGTTTGCTGGAATCTGGCCGAGGCGTTGCATCATGAACTGAAACCGCACGATATTGATGTGATGGCCTGCATCGCAGGTGCCACGGCCACTCCTGCCTATCTGAAAACCAATCCAAAATATGGTGTTTTCAAACCGTTACTCATGAAACCCGGCGAAGTAGCCGAAACGGCGTTAAACAAACTGGGAAAAAAGACGTTATTTATCCCCGGATTTTCCAACCGACTGAATTATTTCATTCTGACAAGGTTATTGCCGCGAAAAATGGCTGCTTCAATTTCTAATAAAATGATGGGAAAAATGTATTCTCATTTTTCTTAATATTTCAAATGCAGTGACTTGAATAAATACATGATGATTTTCGTTTTCTATGTGTCTTGGGGCCTTGGTGGCAGAATTAATAGCCATAAAGACTCAAAAAGGCACAAAGCTGCATGAAGGCGCTTGTTTTTATATTGCTCAAATTCAATACATTCGACTTGGCGTGTTTAAACCGGACTCATGTTAAAATAATTATACACAAATACACAGGCTATCTATGCATTGAACAAACACTTATGGATTTTTACTAAATTTGTTCAGGTAAGTTGTTTGTTTGCACAATAAATATTTTCAAAAATTAAAACACTGAAAATTGACAGATTAATACCTTTACCCAAAAATAGGAATCGAGAAAAAACAATGAAAAATAAAAAATCAAAAACAGAAAAAACCGGCAACATCTCCCGTCGCGGATTCCTGAAAGGAGCCGGGATAGCTGCTGCAGGAACAGTCATTGTAGGTTCGGGTATTTTGATTTCAAAACCCCATTCACATGAAAAAGATGAAAAATTTGTTCCCGGAACAATAAGCATCAACATGAAAGTAAATGGTAAAATCAGGGAAATGAATATTGAACCCCGGACAACCCTTGCCGATGCTTTGCGGAGTGAACTTCATCTTACCGGGACCAAGGTGGGATGTAACCGCGGCGCATGTTCGGCTTGCACCGTATGGATAGACGGCATACCGACGTTATCTTGTATGACGTTAGCGGTTGAAGTCGGAGACCGGGAAGTTACTACCATTGAAGGACTTGCAAAGGATGACCGCCTGCATCCCGTTCAGGAAGCATTTATTGAACACGATGCCACGCAGTGTGGCTTCTGCACACCGGGAATGATCATGACAGCGGCTCATTTACTGGCACGAAATCCCTCTCCAACAGAAGACGATGTCAAAAAAGCCACAAGCGGGAATTTCTGCCGCTGCGGAACCCATCCGAAAGTTTTTGCTGCCACACTTGATGCAGCCCATAAAGCGTAAAATATTGAATAATGAAAACAAAAAGGATAAAATTACCACATGGCATTCCCGGTTACAATCTGGGTGAGATCGAAAGAGAAGTGCCTTCAACGGAACCTCCTGCCCTTGCGGTGAACGATAAGCTCAAAGTGATCGGGAAACGGATAAAACGGACAGATGCGCTGGCAAAAGTTAACGGCTCAGCTGTTTTTACCGCCGATGTCCATCTGCCCGGCATGCTCTATGGAAGAATGCTCCGTTCCGACATTCCCCACGCGAGGATCAAATCAATAGACGTATCGGCAGCGAGGGAATATCCGGGCGTTTTTGCAGTGCATATCTTTGACAGGAGATACGAAGGGGCAAACCCGAAAAAGAACAGCTCCGACTCCGAATTTCCTGATGTGATTTATGCCGGACAACCTATTGCAGGTGTGGCGGCAGTCAACCCCGATGTAGCACAAGAAGCGGTTAGCTTGATCAAAGTTGAGTATGAACCAATGGATTTTGTGGTGACTATGGATGAAGCGCGCAAACCCGGAGCACCTTTGGTTTATCAGACCGATGTTGACCAGGAAGCTTCTGACGGTGGCGAAGAAATTGAAGAAGGATTAAAATCAAAGGGCAATGTCAGGGGTCCCAGTACCAAAAGTTTTTATGGTGGACCAAGGGGCGATCTGGAAAAAGGTTTTGCCGAAGCGGATGTGATCGTCGAAAGAACCTACCGGACACAGGTGCAGACCCATTGTCCACTGGAGACGCACGGGGTAGTCGTTGACTACAACCACGGCAATGTGACCATTTATGCCTCAACACAATCCACAAAAAACACCCGCAATGAATTCGCCAGAACCTTTGATCTTCCCAAAAGCAGGGTGCGTGTGATTTCCGAATTTATCGGCGGTGGCTTTGGGGCCAAACATACCCTGGGTAGTTTTGGTGTGATGGCCGGTTATTTATCAAAAAAATCGGGAAGGCCGGTGAAAATAATGCTGGACCGCAAGGAAGATCATATTTCGGCAGGGAATCGCCCCAACTCTTTACAAATTATAAAAGTCGGTGCAAAAAAGGACGGAACACTGACCGCACTGAAACAACTTTCATACGGTACAGCAGGAATTGGTCTGGGAGCGGGAGTGGGAAACATTGCCCAGGCTATGTATGCTTGTCCGAATTTCAAGACCGAACAATATGATGTGTTTACCAATACCGGCCCGGGAGCTGCATTCAGGGCTCCCGGCAACGTTCAGGGAGCTTTTGCACTGGAACAACTCATAGACGAACTGGCGGAACGATTAGACATGGACCCGCTAAAATTGCGTGATAAAATTGACAGAAGCGTCATCCGTAAAGTGGAAAGGGAACACGGAACCAAAATACTTAACTGGCAAAAACCAAAAAAGCCGGGAAGTGATCCCGGCCCGGTAAAAAAAGGGATTGGTGTTGCACAGGCACACTGGCCCCGTTTTGTAAACCTTGATTCTTCGGTGGAGGTCAGGGTGATGCGCGATGGAGCCGTGGAAGTCAGATCGGCAGTGCAGGATATCGGTACCGGAACGAAAACAACACTGGCACAGGTTGTAGCCGAAGAACTGGGGCTCAGGGCAGAAGATGTGACCGTCCTGATCGGCGATACCCTGTTCCCGATAGGTCCTTCTTCGGGCGGCAGCGTCGTAACGGGTTCAATAACACCTCCGGCCAGAAATGCAGCCTATAAAATAAAAACAAAATTGACGGATATTGCTGCCGAAGAGTTGAATACGGATGCAAATAATATTCTTCTTGAAAACGGTTATTTTATGTTGACCGATGAACCTTCAAAAAAAATATCTTTTAAGGAACTGGCCGCTAAAATGCGTGTGGAGCAGATCACGGCTACCGCCAGCCGCTCGGATGACTACGGCGGATTCATGCTGGGCACGATAGGTTTTGAGGAGCTTGGCTCCGTGCAGTTTGCCGAAGTTTCGGTAGATACGGAAACCGGATTTGTGAAGGTTGACAAAGTACTGGCCGTGCACAGTTGCGGCAGACCAATCAACATTGCTCAGATCGAAAGCCAGATAAACGGAGGGGTCATCATGGGCATTGCTTATGCGCTGTATGAAGACCGGGTGATGGATAAAAATACCGGACATCAGATGAATGCCAATCTTGATCAGTACAAAATGCCTTTTTCTTTCGAGATACCTGACATTCAAATCGAACTGATCGAAGAATACGGAGCAATATCTTCAACCGACGCCACCGGCATCGGTGAACCGGCAAACATTGCCACTGCGGCTGCTGTTGCCAATGCCGTTTATAATGCCATCGGTGTGCGGATAACCGAAATACCCATAACACCTGCACGGATACTTGCCGCATTAAACAAAGAAAAAAAGGTAAACAATGAATAAATTCAGTTGGTATGATGCTGCTTCGATTGAGGAAGCACAAAAGGAGGTCAATGCAACGGTTTCGCAGACTATTCAGCCGGATTCCCCCGAAAATGCCGCCGTTTTTAAGGCATCCGGGATTGATCTTCTGGATCTGATGAAAGAAGGATTGTCCGGCCCGGCAAAAGTAGTCGGTATTAGAAACATTCCGGGACTTGATGAAATTTCTTTTGACCCGGAAAAAGGCCTGCGGGTGGGAGCTATGGTTACCCTTTCACAAATATCCGGTGATGACAGGATAAAGGCAAATTACCTTGCGCTTCACCAGGCTGCTTCCCGGGCCGCTACTCCGCAGATCAGGAACATGGCCACTTTGGGCGGCAATCTTGCCCAGCGTACTCATTGCTGGTATTTCAGGTCAAAAGAGCTTGTTTGTTTCCGCAAGGGTTCATCCACCTGTTTTGCACACGTCGGGGAAAATGAAAATCACGCCATCATGAGTTACGGATATTGTGTAAGTATCCATTCTTCTTCACTGGCTACTGCTTTAATGGCTTTTGATTCCATCGTGGAAATTAAAGACAAAGATGGTAAGATCAGGCTTGTGCCGATAAAAAATTTCTTTGTTTTACCCACTGTTGACAGGACCCGGGAAAATATTCTGGAACCCGGAGAATTGATGACAGCAGTCATTTTGCCTGCACCGAAACGAAATACGGTTAGTTATTACATAAAAATGGGAAGCCGGAAATCACAGGACTGGCCAATGGCTGAGGTTGCTGTGGTTGCTGAACTTTCGGGAAATGTATGCAAATCGGTAAATGTCGCGTTGGGTGCCGCTGCTCCGGTTCCTCTTATTTCCAAACTGGCCAATGATTCCATAACAGGTAAAACAATCACGGAAGCTACGGCAGCGGAAGCCGGGAGAGCAGCCATGCAAATTGCCCTGCCCCTTTCGGAAAACGGATACAAAATTCCTGTTTTTCAAACCATCATCAAACGGGCATTGCTGGCCGTTGTCTGAAGTATCGGATAGAAAAAATATCAGTCTCTTAATCCGCTGTGAGCCTACACGCTGACAGTTTTTTAAAACAAAACAAAAATGAAAAAATCAGCGCTTCTTCTGTCATTCTTTTTTATGGTGAATCTGTCTTTTTCACAGATCATTTCACAGGGATCCGTATCGGAATACCTTGATGACGGTTCCGGCCAGGGAATCATAAGGCAACAATCGGGTGTTGACCCGGAGATGGATTTCACGGATTATTCATTGTTCCGGAAAGCGCCTTACCTGCTTTTTACCGGCAACAATGACGAGATGCTGATCGTGTGGCAATTAGACAGCACAAAGACCTGCCATGTTGAGTGGGGCACCGATACTATCTATGCCGACGGTTCTGTTTATACGGAAGAATACGGAGATGATCACCAGCATAAGACAACCCTCACGGGATTGACGCCGAATACAAAATATTTTTACCGGGTAAGTTGCGACAACACGAATATTGAATATGGTAGTTTTATTAGCGGAGCCGAAGAAAGTGCGGAGGAGATCAGCTTTTACGCCTATGGCGATACACGCACAAACGGGGGAATACACAACCAGGTAGCCAAAAAGATTCTGGACGATATGTCGCAGCATCCCGGGGCACAGACGTTTATCATTTCCAGTGGCGACCTTGTATCCAACGGCAACAATGAAAGTGATTGGCAAAACCAGTTCTTTTCCCCGGATTACGGGTATATCCGGGAAATGTTAGCCAACCTGCCTTACATGGCTGCCATGGGAAACCATGAAGGTCAGGGAGTGCTTTTTCATAAATATTTTCCCTACCCCATGTTTGTTTCCAGCAGGTATTATTATTCATTTGATTACGGGCCGGCTCATTTTACCGTTATTGACCAGTTTACCAGCTATGGTGCCGGCAGTGCCCAATACGAATGGATGGTTAATGATCTGGCTTCCACTGATAAAAACTGGAAGATCATGGTGTTTCACGAACCGGGTTGGTCAGCCGGAGGCGGACACCCGAACAACACACAGGTACAGAATGTTATTCAACCGCTTTGCGTGCAATACGGGGTACAGCTTGTGATAAACGGCCATAATCATTACTATGCCAGGGCGGTGGTAAACGGAATTGATCACATTACCACCGGTGGTGGTGGCGCCCCGCTTTACAATCCCAATCCGAATGCGGACAGCATTGTTATCGTGAGTAGAAAATACCATTATTGCCGCGTAGATATTGCCGGGGATACCTTAACTTATACGGTAATTGACAAAGACGGAAATGTTATTGAGACATTTGAAAGGTACCTGGATTATCAATCGGTTACGATTAACCCGGAGCGTAATCTGTTTAAAATAGCCACCACCTGGCATACCGTCAGGGTGATGAATAAGGAGAACATCAAAGGGGTGTTGAGTGTTTATGATACTTTTGGTCACCTGGTAAATCGGCAACAACTTCTGAACCCTGAAAACTCAGTCCACATAGATATTCCGGGAATTTATTTTGTCCGTATTGATTATGAAGGCGAGCGGGTGGTAAAAAAGATTTTTGTGAGGTAGAAGGGATAACCCGATTGCTTTTTGGCTCAATGGCTTGATGGTTCGGTTGTTTTTGCTTCAATTGACCCCTCTTCATCATTTACAAAAAAACAGTAATTTTGTTATGCTATGGAAAACAATACGAAACTTCATATAAAAAATATGGTTTGCAACCGCTGCATTTGGGCGGTTCAGCGGGAATTGAAGAAACTGGGATTAAAGCCCATGAAAGTGGTTTTGGGAGAAGCCGTTGTGGACGGGGAGATTGATGAGGAAATGACCCGGCAAATTGATCAGAATTTACACAAGATCGGCTTTGAATTGATTGATGACAAAAAGAGCCGTCTGATCGAAAGCATCAGGACGGAGGTGATCAATTATATCCATTATGACCCGGAACGGGTGGGTAATATCAATTTCTCGGACCACCTTTCCGAAAAACTGGGATATGATTATTCTTATCTGAGCAGTTTGTTTTCGGTTGTTGAGGGAATTACAATTGAGAAATACATCATTCTGCAACGTATCGAGAAAGTTAAAGAATTGCTGATCTACGACGAGTTGACCCTGAGTGAGATTGCTTATCGTACGGGTTACAGCAGCGTACAGCACTTGTCCAATCAATTCAGGAAAGTTATCGGGATGAACCCTTCGGCATTTAAAAGGCTACAGGAAAACACACGGAAACCGCTGGATGAGGTGTGATGAATAGAGTTTGAATTTATTAAACGTAATTAAATTAGAAAAAAGATCAATTTTTTATTTAATACTTTTTTGTCTTTGCTCCAGCCATTTTTTGAATGACTCCGGGCTTTCACCTGACGGTCTGCCTGAAAGTAAACCAATTACGCTGATATCTTCGTCAAGGTCTTCCCAGTGAATTCCATAACCTTCACCAATCAAACGCCAATTCATACGTTCATGTTCAGTTGCTTCAAGCAATCTTGGGAACCAGGCCAATGGTACAGATAT
>JAADID010000161.1 GCA_013151505.1 Chlorobiota bacterium
TGGTTGCCGACAGCTTCGGGGTGCATCTTTCATACATTGTTCCGGTTTTCAGCTATATTTACATTGCCTTTTACGGACTGAACGGGTACAAACCCTTTAACCGCAATGGACGCAGGGAATCCGCAGTGAGCGCAAAGGTTTGAGTTATGAATGAAAATGAAATATCCAGAGTGATTGTCGGTTGTGCTTTAAAAGTTCACAAGGCATTGGGGCCGGGGTTACTGGAAAGTGCTTATGAAGAGTGTCTTTTTTATGAACTCGATAAGGAGGGGTTGATTGTTCAAAAACAAAAACCACTGCCGCTGGTTTATGAAGATGTGAAACTGGATGTGGGTTACCGTGTTGATTTATTGGTTGAAAATAAAGTGATCATTGAGATTAAAGCAGTGGAAGAATTGAATGATGTGCATCTTGCCCAGGTTTTAACTTATTTGAAACTTTCGGGTTGTAAACTTGGGCTTCTAATAAATTTTAATGTTGCATTGATTAAACATGGAATTCGCAGAGTAGTCAATAATCTATAACACCGCGAACTTTGCGGATTCTTTGCGCTCATCGCGGTTAAGTCAAAGAATATGAACAGAAGAAAATTCATTGAAAAGACATCAGCAGCCGGGTTGCTCGGCCTGATCGGTAGTCATCTGAAGCTGGATGCTGCACCTGCATTTAACCCGGGGAAAAAAGCCCTTCCGGTAATCATTTCCACCTGGAGTCATGGCATCCCCGCCAATAAAGAAGCCATGAAAGTATTGAATTCCGGAGGCAACGTACTGGATGCTGCGGAAAAAGGGGTTATGGTGGTGGAAGCCGACCCCGGTAACCACAGCGTGGGCATCGGCGGCCTGCCCGACAGGGACGGTTATGTTACCCTTGATGCTTCCATCATAGGGCCTGATGGTAATGCCGGTTCGGTGTGCTTTTTACAGAACATCGTCCATCCCGTCTCGGTGGCCCGGCTGGTGATGGAAAAAACACCCCATGTCATCCTGGCCGGAGAAGGCGCCTTGCAATTTGCCGTTGAGAGCGGTTTCAAAGAACAAAATCTGCTGACCCCCGAAGCGGAAAAATTCTGGAAAGAGTGGCTGAAGAAATCCGATTACGATCCGGTAATCAACTGGGAAAACGAACCCAACAAATACCACGACACCATCGGATTGCTCGCTGTGGATAAAGATGGAGATATAGCCGGAGCCTGTACCACCAGCGGGCTGGCTTTTAAAATGCATGGCAGGGTAGGGGATTCGCCTATCATCGGCGCCGGATTGTATGTGGACAATGATGTGGGCGGCGCCACAGCCACCGGAATGGGGGAACTGGTACTGAAAACCCTCGGTTCATTCCTTGTAGTTGAACTCATGCGTAACGGCCGTTCTCCGCAGCAGGCCTGCGAAGAAGCCGTAATGCGCATCGTGAAAAAAGACCCGGAAAGCAAAAAACGGCAGGTGGGATACATCGCCGTGAACAAAAACGGTGAAACCGGAGCTTTCAGCCTGCAACCGGGGTTTAATTATGCGGTTTATCAGGACGGGGAGAATAGGATGATTGACAGCAAATCACATTACTAAACTTTATTAAAAATCGGTTTTGTCAATGCCTGCCTCTCTTAAAATAGAATAAAAAGTGCCTTTCGGTATATCTTTTTTGCCATGTACCGGCACCGTCACGGTTTTATTTGTTTCCGGGTTATAATAAACCTGATGGCTGCCTTTTGATCGTTTAAATTTAAAACCGTTCTCTTCAAGGATATTTATTAATCTTTTAGCTGATCTGTTCATACCACCAGATTTAAAGAATACTCTAATGTGTTTTTGTCATCAGGTATTTCTTCTCCTCTTTCCTGTAATTCTTCAATATACAATTCTATGGCCTCTCTCGCCATTTCAATGGCATGTTCTACATTATCGCCATAGGTAATGCATCCGGGAAGCGACGGGACTTTTGCCGTATATCTCCCGTCCGGCTCTTTGAAAAGCAATATTTTATATGTATGGTTTATCATCAGTAAATGTTTAATTAGATACCAAAATTAATAAAAAACAATAACAAATAGAATCTTAATTTCGGGGTTTTACGAAATCATAAAAATCAATAGAAGGATTTTGGTGAAATGACTATTTCCACTAATCTTGTATTTTAAAACCAACCCACATGAAATCGAAAAGCATTTTAGTTTTTACAGCTCTGACAGCTCTGATGATAACGGCATCTGCTGTTCTCAAAGGTCAAAACAGTAAACCCGACGTCATTCCAATCCCCGTTGAGATGAAAATAAAACAGGGGGAATTTATCCTGAATGAAAAAACAAAACTTGTTTGTCCTGACAAAGAAGAAGCCCGTCAGGTGGCGGAATATTTAAAAACGTGGATAGAAAAGCCTACCGGATTTAAATTGCAAAATGGAACTGATAAGGACAAAGCCAACACAATTGTTTTTCAGCTTGTTGAAAATGATACATTGGGCAATGAAGGATATTTACTGGATGTAAGTCCCGAAAAGGTGGTCATCTCTGCCAACGGTGCACCGGGATTGTTTTACGGCGTGCAGACCGTTTTCCAGTTGCTGCCTCCCGAAATTTACAACCCGGAAAAGATTACAGAAACAAAATGGACTATACCTGCCGTTACGGTGTTCGACAAGCCCAGGTTCGGCTGGCGGGGTATGCACCTTGACGTTTCCCGGCACTTTTTTCCGAAAGAATTCGTCAAAACCTACATTGACCTGATCGCCATGCACAAGATGAATGTATTTCACTGGCATCTGACGGATGACAACGGCTGGCGGATTGAGATCAAGAAATATCCGAAACTGACGAAAATAAGTGCCTGGCGGGTGGATCGGGAGGATCAGCCGTGGCGCGAAAGGACACCTCCGAAACCCGGCGAAAAAGCCACTTACGGTGGATTCTACACTCAGGATGATATCCGTGAAATCGTGAAATATGCACAGGAACGTCAGGTAATGATCCTCCCCGAAATAGAAATGCCCGGTCATACAAGCGAGGTGTTTGCCGCCTATCCCTCGCTCTCCTGTTCGGGCGAAAGGATTTTTGTAAGGCCCGGCAGCTACTGGCCGAACAACGACATTTTTTGTGCGGGAAACGACAGCGTTTTCATTTTCATGGAAGACGTGCTGGATGAGGTGATGGAATTGTTCCCCGGACCCTATATCCACATTGGCGGCGATGAAGCAGACAAGGCCAACTGGCAAAAATGCCCTAAATGCCGGAAACGAATGAAAAATGAGCATCTGAAAAATGTGGATGAACTACAAAGCTGGTTTGTGAAACGAATTGAAAATTACCTTGTAGCTCATGGCAAAAAGCTGATCGGCTGGGATGAAATCCTCGAAGGCGGTCTGGCCCCCGAGGCTACGGTGATGTCATGGCGCGGGATTGAAGGGGGTATCGAATCGGCCAGGCAAGGTCATGACGCGATAATGTCTCCGGTGGGATATTGTTATTTCGACTATTACCAGGCCGATCCGGAATTTGAACCCGAAGCCATCGGCGGATATACTACCTTGAAAAAGGTCTATTCTTATGAGCCCGTTCCGCAAGAACTGTCAAGTGAAGAAGCCCGGCACATCCTCGGCACACAGGGCAATGTGTGGACCGAGTTCATCCCCACACCCGGGCATGCCGAATACATGGCCGTACCCCGGATGACAGCTCTTGCGGAAGTGGCCTGGAGCCCGGCAAAAAAACGAAACTGGGAAGATTTCAGGCAACGGCTGGATACACAGTTCAAACGTTTTGATTACATGGGGGTGAATTATTCCAAAGGTTCGTGGAAGGTGGATATCCTGCCGGAAATGTCGAAAGACGGTAAACATTACACCATCGTGCTGGAAACAGAACAACCGGATTATCCGGTTTATTACACACTGGACGGTTCCGATCCGGATACAAACACAATGCTTTATAAAGGGCCCATAGTCATTGACAGCACGGTAATCATTAAAGCAGGGATATTTGATAATGGCCGGTTGAAGGAAAAGTTTTCGGAAAAATCCATCATCTTTCATAAAGCCGTGGGTAAACCGGCTGAACTGAATAGCTTACCTGCTAAAAAATACAGCGGCAAAGGCGTCCTCACCCTGGTTGACGGCATGACCGGCTCGAAACGTTACAATGACGGTTACTGGCTTGGTTTTCACGGGAATGACCTGAATATTACCATTGACCTTGAGAAAGAGACTCCGGTACATCAGGTTACGGCAAACTTTTACCAGCGGCAGCGTTCGTGGATATTTATGCCTGTGAAGGTGGTCGTTGAAGTGCTGGACGGCGATAAAAATATTGTGGCCTCACAAATCATTTTGCCCAAAACCGATCCCAAATCCAAAGAAATTGTTATCGAACCGTTTACGGCGAAATTTACCGATGTTGCGGGGCATTATGTCAGAGTAATTGGCAAAAACAGGGGCAATTGTCCCGAATGGCATGCCGGCGCCGGCCAAACCTGCTGGATATTTGCCGATGAGGTTGTGGTGGAGTAAAAACAGGATTAAAGGGAAACGAGGTACAATATTTTTATGGAAAACAGGTTTTTAAAAATATAACCTGTAAGCCATAAACCTGGCATTATGAAAAAATTACAACTCATTATCATCTTATTGACTTTTACTGGAACATCCGTGGCACAAAACAGTTTTTATGTCGGATATGAAAACGGGATTAAATTTGATAAGTTTTTTTATGTTAACTCCAAAGGGTATTCTTTAACCCAAATGCCAATAGACGGTGTTTTCGGGGGATATGTCGGCTATAAGCTGAAACGTGCCACTTTTGAAACAGGATTTTATGGTTATTACACATCAGACCCTTTTGTAAATTATGATTATGAAACCGGTATTCCGGGCAGGACATCTGCTTCCTCCGGCAGTTCCGGCATGGATAGCTGGGTCATTCCCCTCCGGTTTGGATACGAATTTTTGTTTGCCGGGAATAAACTGTTTTTAAAACCGGAGATATCCTTTATCATCATCTTCGCGCGTGATTATTCAAGTGACCAGCCGACAGGTGGCTGGGGGCAGAATGTTTCCCCTTTTCCGGGTGATACTACTTTTGTACCCAAAACATCCGATTCAACCAGGGCTTATGATTACCGTCCTGCAAAGGTCAGTTTCGGGATGGAAACAAGCCTCTCTTTCGGATACCGTTTTAAGCAAAGGGCCGATATATATCTAAAAGGAACTTACAGCAGCAGTTTTACCCCGCTGTATTATAATACAATCACACATTATTCAGCGACTGAAACCGTGACAGCCACCAACACTTTTACCGGAAATTCTTTCCTTTTTCAAATAGGGTTAAGGTTTTATTTTTCCAGGCTAAAGGAATAATACCGATTGCAAATCAAAATGTGCTTTTGGTTCATTTCATTCCCAAAAGCACTTTGATTTAGCACCGGCATTTACTCCCGTATAAACGGGATAAATTTTAAAATGCACCACAGTGCATTTTAAAATACAATTGGTATAACAATCGGTAAAATATTTACAAATTCAGTCCCGTATCAACAGGAGAGGATTTGTCCCTGTCCTCCACAATTTACTGGATGATTACCGAACCATTGGTAACAATAATATAGCCTTCCCTCATTAAATTAACAATCTGGGTTTCGTTATAAGTTCCTGTTTCAATTGAGATTGTTGTCCCCGGACCGTAAACTTGTGCAGCTTCATAAACTGTCTGAAACGGATGGGCAGAACTGCCGTCACCCCCGGGTGCGGCACTGGCGTCAACATAAATTTTATAGGGAGGGGCGGCTGTCCGGAACATTCCCCTGCCGTGTGTTGCTGCGATCAGGAAGTCATTTCCCTGCCAGAACAATTCGGCAACTTCGGTATTGACCGGGCCTTCGTTATCGTTGTAGTTTGTTATTACACTCCAGTTCAAGCCCTTATCCTTGGTTGCAAAAACACCGAGGTCAGTTCCGACATAAACCCAGTTGGAATTATAAGGATGAAACCTGATCGTATTTACCTGTAATGCAGGCAGGTCGTTCGGCGCCGTACCGCTTCTGTTTTCCCAGGTTACGCCGGCATCAGGCGTGTACCACACATTGTCATTGTTGTAGCCGCCAAAAGTAACAAACACCTGATTTGAATTATACCTGTTAATGGCAATATCCGTAACATATCTGTTAGGGAGGCCGCCGTCGTTGTTATCTACCCGGGTCCAACCTGTTCCCGTATTGGTTGTATAAGCCACTTGACTGTTATCATACCCAACCCATATTATTGCCGAGTTGCCGTCATCAATATCAATGGCGCTGCATTTGTAATATTCAGTATTCCCATCCCCATTTATATATGCTCCGATTTCTGCTCTTATCTGGGACCAGTTTCCTGCCGAATTGGTTGTTCTCCAAATTCTTGAGCCTCCGCCGACAAGTATAGTGGGATCATTTGGATCCATACTGAAAGGAGAAATAAACAAAGCGCGTAAACCATTACCGGCATCTGTCAGACCTGAAGTGGCATTACTGTAACTGTCCCCGCCATTTGTACTTTTCTTTATACTTAGATAAACATATTCCCCATAGACAATATTATTATTGTTATAATTTACTGCAGCATGGCCGCCGTCTCCTGTTGTTGCCTGGTACCAATTATTGGGGCCACTCCATGAACCGCTTGACTTATAACGTAATTTATCATTATCCTGGGCTCCTCCGACGATTATGCTGCCATCATTGGCAGCCGCGCCACCGTGAAACTGGGTAATGCCGAGTGAAGTATTAGCCAGGTTGACCCAACCCGAGTTCTGCGAAACTGTCCAGACGTCGTTGGTCTTCTGAATTCCGCCATCATTTCCAAAATATACTTCGGGGTTTGTTGTGTAATTAAAATCGGCAGCTTCCACAATAAAATGTTGATCGGCATGGGCGGAATTGGCACTGCCGCCGTTATGATAATCATGCCAGTCGCTGATTTTTGTTATGCCGGCGCCTCCGTTAGTGCTTCTGTATAAGTCAATACCTCCGACAATTATCCGTTCGCTGTTTGTGGGGCAAACCCACAGAGCATTGTCATACCATCCCTGGGTGCCTAAATAATCAATGCCTTCATATTGCCTTGTCCAGATGGAACCATTGTCGGTAGAGCGCCAGATTTCGCCCCCGTTTCTATCCATCGAAACGTAAATTTTGTTTGTGTTCGACGGGCAAAAACT
>JAADID010000061.1:0-7145 GCA_013151505.1 Chlorobiota bacterium
ATAAAAAAACCTTTCGCTTCTGAACCCGCAGTTGGTGTCCCCACCAACTGCATTTGAACAGGTTACGGTCGTTGGTGAAGACACCAACGACGGTGACAGGTGACAGTGACCGGGCTGAAACAGAGGGTTTATATTGCACGGGTAAAAAACGGAGAAAGGGATTGTGAGGAGAAAAATTGTTCTTAACCCCAAAATTGTCATTTAAAATAAGTATTTAAGACTTTTATTAAATAATAATGATATATAATTTATTGGATAAGAGCTGACTAAAATGACAATTCGCATAAGAAAATCTTTGCATCTTTGCGCCTTTGCGTGAGAAATAACGCCGCGTCTCTGCGTCTTTGCGTGAGAAAAAACGCCGCGCCGTTGCGTCGTCGTGTGAAATTACCCTTTATAAAACGGCGGTCTTGTTACGACAGCCTTGACCAGATTTTTTCTGACCTTGATATAAATCTCCGAACCTTCTTTCCAGTAGGGCTTATCCACATAACCCATTCCGATACCTTTTTTCAGCATGGGTGACATGGTTCCAGAGGTCACTTCCCCGATGTAATGTCCGCTGGAGTCACAGATATCGTAATGCTGGCGGGGGATGGCCCGGTCTTCCATCACAAAACCTTTCAGCCGGCGCGGTACACCTTCGGCCTTTTGTTTTTCAAACAAGGGCCTGTCAATAAAATCATTACCGTCCGTAAACTTAACAATCCAGCCCAGTCCGGCAGCAATGGGTGAAGTCTCGTCATTGATATCGTTCCCGTAAAGGCAGAACCCGGCTTCCAGGCGCAGCGTATCACGGGCGCCCAGTCCGATGGGTTTGATGCCGAACTCCTCCCCTGCTTCCAGCACAGCTTTGTATATTTTTTCGGCATCTTCGTTTTTCATGTAAACTTCGCATCCGCCCGAACCGGTATAACCCGTTGTTGAAAAGATCACATCCTTCACTCCCGCAAATTCAATGATCTTGAAAGTGTAATACTCCATGTCCTCCACCGGTTCATCTGTCAGCTTTTGCATGGCTTTCAATGCCAGCGGACCCTGAATGGCAAGTTGTGAAATGTCATCCGAAGCATTGGTCAGCTTGGCACCGAATGTATTGTGCTTGTTTACGTGTTCCCAGTCTTTCTCAATGTTGGAAGCATTCACTACCAGCAGGTATTTATCGTCAGCGAAACGGTAGCACAGAAAATCATCCACAATTCCCCCTTTGCCGTTTGGGAAACAACTGTACTGCACCTTGCCGTCATAAAGGGCGGCCACATCATTCGTGGAGATATATTGCACCAGATCAAATGCACCGGGGCCTTCCACCCAGAACTCACCCATGTGCGACACATCAAATACCCCCAGTTTTTTCCTGACGGTTTCGTGTTCGATATTTATCCCTTCGAATAGCACAGGCATCTCAAACCCGGCAAATTCAACCATTCTGGCGCCCATCTCATGGTGCATTTTGTTCAGTGCCGTTTTTTTCATTTCAGTAATTTTTTCCTGGCGCAAAGGTAAAAAAAGGTATGGATTATTTGGAATAGTGGAATCGTGGAAAGATGGAATAATGGAATGGTGGATGGATGGTTGAAAACGGTGGATTATTAACATATAAAATGAAATAAATCAGATAAAGAACAAAAAGGGGATGAACAACACGCCCCACCCTGAAGTGCGGGGAAATTGATGGGGATATTAATATCATGAAACCTATCAGTTACCCTGCCCTTCAGGGCGGGGATAAAGACATAGCCACTTTTAACGATATTTTACAAATCCCGTGAATTAATCTTGTTACTTTTGCGGGAAGATTGTGCTGATGAAAAATAAAACAACCAACCCCGCGTAATAAAAGTGATGATCAAAAAAATAAAATATTTCATTCTCGGTCTTGTGCTTGCCCTGCAACTGCCGGTTCAGGCCACGCAGTTGCTGATCCCGATGGACAACACCCAGACCGATCACCTGAAAGCTTACGGCATTGCCTACTGGGTATTGGAACAGGGGGTGGAAATCGAGTGGCTACTGAATTACCGGGGAGGCAGCTATTTGTTGCCCTACCACGAGCTGATCGAAGATGAATGTGTCGTACGGAATGTGAGCTATGAGGTGATCAGCGATGCACAAGCCACTGCCATCCGGCAGCAGATTGCCGAACCCGATGTGAACATGGAGATCATGAAACTGCAAAAAGCCCCGCGCATTGCCGTGTATTCCCCGAAAAACAAACAACCCTGGGATGATGCCGTAACCCTGGCGCTGACTTATGCAGAAATCCCTTATGACGTGATTTACGACGAAGAGGTACTGGCCGGACTGCTACCCACCTACGACTGGCTGCACCTGCATCATGAAGATTTTACAGGACAATACGGCAAATTCTGGGCCGCTTATCACAACTATCCCTGGTATCAGGAAAATGTCAGGGCTGCCGAAGAAATTGCAGCCAAACTCGGATTTAAGAAGGTTTCGCAGCTCAAACTGGCGGTTGCCAAAAAGATCAGGGATTTTGTCCTCGGCGGCGGATACCTGTTTGCCATGTGCTCCGCTACGGACAGTTTCGATATTGCCCTCGCTGCCGACGGTGTGGACATCTGCGATGTGATGTTTGACGGCGACCCCATGGACCCCAATGCCCAAAGCAAGCTGAATTACAGCAACTGCCTTGCTTTCACCAATTTCACGTTGGTAACCAATCCGGCGGAATACGAAATATCCAACATTGATGTCACATACAGCCGCCCCCGAACCCTCAATCAGTCCAATGACTATTTCACATTGTTCGACTTTTCAGCCAAGTGGGATCCCGTACCCACCATGCTCACCCAGGACCACGAAAGGATCATTCATGGATTTATGGGACAGACTACCGCTTTCAACGAAGACCTCATAAAAGCCAACGTTGTCATCATGGGAGAAAACAAAGCGGCTCACGAAGCCCGTTACATCCACGGCGAATACGGCAAGGGTTTCTGGACGTTTTACGGCGGTCACGATCCGGAAGATTACCAGCACCGTATCGGCGACCCTCCCACCGACCTGAACATGCATCCCAATTCCCCCGGCTACCGGCTCATCCTGAACAATGTGCTGTTTCCGGCTGCCAAGAAGAAAAAGAGAAAGACGTAGAAGGTAAACTCCGCCCAGCTTTAAGCGTCCCGCTTAAAGTTATTACTTTATATTAAATATTTCAAAGCAACCAAACTTTTTACTTTGAGTAAAGGTCTTGATCTCATGTGCATAATCCAGCAGAATGCTTACCAGTACCTGGGTTTTTATATTCCCTGTTCGTATCCAGATAATTTTCGGCGGAAAACCATAAAGGGATGTCAATTCATTAAAATCTGAATCTTGTGTTACAATTATATAATTGAATTTTTTGGCATATTCCCAGATTTCTTTATCGCTTGCATTAATTAATTTTTCCTTTTTCACAGTTGTTGATCCGGAATAATCCCCAGGAAGGTATTTTAGTATTTTGTGAGAAATATTTTGGTCAAACAGAAACCTCATACGGCGAGCTGATAAATTTTGTTTTCTCTGTCAGCAGCATAGCTCAAAGCAGCGTAAATATCCTCTTCAGTCAATTCGTCAAAATCGGATAATATTTCTTTGACTGTCATTCCTGAAGCAAGCCACCCAAGAATATCACTGACGGTTATTCTCATTCCCCTGATACACGGTTTTCCTCCGCGTTTCCCAGGTTCAATGGTAATTATATGTTTGTAATCTTTCATGATGTAAAATTTCAGCTAAAACAATTACTCGCAGTAGTCATTGATGTTGTACCGTGTATTGTTTTCATTAAACAAAGATAATAAAAGATTTCACAACAACCGTCTTAAAGACCACCTGTCCCATTTTTCTCTTTCCGCATTTTTTTTACCTTTGATTATTATATTCATGCATTTCATGCACCGACTAACTAAACACACTGTTCTCTTTTTACTGCTTGTTTTTCTGCTGAATACCGGAGGATTTGCGCAAGTATCTTTTGACAATCCACAGATAATCAATAAAAAATCAGGTCTGCCCGTTGACGAAGTAAATGCCATTCTGAAAGACGACCTCGGATTTATGTGGTTCGCAACCAATAAAGGGTTGTGCCGCTGGGACGGCATTTCGGTCAAAACTTTTATTTATGATCCTGCCGACAGCACATCCATCCCCGGGAATATCATCCCCGACAATGCCTTTGTCACCGATACATTTTCAAAACAAATTATCCTGGCCACGGAAAACGGATTGAGCTTTTTGGATCCGCACAAGCTGTCTTTCAGGAATTTTATCAGCCATGATCCGTCAACGGCATTTCTTTCGAATATTCATGTAATATATGTTGACAGACAGGGCGTTATCTGGCTGGGTACCAATACCGGCATCGTCCGTTTTGGCCGTGACGGTCATTCTTTCAATGTTTATCCCTCTCCCGGAATACCTCGTGACCAGTCATCAGTTGGCAAAAAAAGCACTAACAAAATGTTTGATATCAAACAGGATGTTAAAAACGATTCCGTTCTCTGGCTTGCTTCATTGAAAGGGCTTTTGAGATTCAATAAATATTCCGGTAAGTTTAAACACTTTGATTTCGAATGCAAAAAATTCAAAAATGAATTGAATACTTTTAACAAGCTAACTGCCCACTCAAACCGGAAACTATATCTCGGTACATGGAATGCCGATATGGTCGTTTTTAATACTGTGAGCAATCAATTTGAACTCAGTTTCGGTCCCTATTCATCTGATCGCCGCTACTACCTGCCTTCGGCGCTGAAACCGTATTTTGAAAAATCAGCAGATGAATTGTGGGTGTCATCTCCCGAAGGCGTTGGAATTTTCAATACCAAAAACAACCAATTTTCAATTATCAAAACCTTTAAAAATGCCGAGGGCAAAAATTACGCGCCGGAAGTGGCTTATGCCGACAAAAAAATGATCTGGTTAAGTTCCGAATACGGCGCAATGTTCATCCAACCGGATAATAAATACTTTGACAATTATTTCATACCGCCGGTGGATGAAAGCCATTGGTTTCTGACTTCGTCATTTTTTGAAGATACCATAAATAAACGCTTGTATATCGGCTATGCACGGGGACAGGGATTGCATTATTTTGATTTGAAAAACCAAACCTTCCATTTTATTCCCTTTTCAAAAAGAGTGTTAAAAGAAAACATTGTGCGTGATATTTTTCCATTGGATAAAGAAAGCGCACTTATTCTTTGTCCGGATGAAATCTACAGGCTTTCGCTGACCACTCAAAAAATAAAACCGCTAAAGGTATTTTATACCAAATACCCTGATTTTACTGACATTGCGTCTGATAACAAAAAAAGGATCTGGGTATCCGGTTCGAATTCGGGATTGCAGCAACTGGACCTCATATCAGGAAATCTTCGTGATGTCGGAAAAGTAAAATCGTTTTATGAAAAAAAAGACGGATTGCCCAAAATCAAAGGAATCGCCGTTGACAATAAAAACAGGATATGGTTCAGGGATGAAGATTCGTATGGTTTTTATGATACCGAAAAAGATACAGTACAATATTTTAGCGGGAAACAGGCTTTTGTAATATTGGCATTTCTGTCAGGCGAACCGGATACAATATGGGTGGGAACCAACGAAAACGGATTCGGCTTTATCAATCCGGATCAACCGGAAAAAGGGGTACAAATCTATAATTCAGACATTAAAAAAAGAATTTCAAGTCTGCAGCGGGATGCATCGGGCAATTTTTTCCTGCTCACCTCTGACGGCATTGAAAAGTTTGTTCCCGGCAGGTCTCAAGCGGTGGTTTACAACGAAAATGAAGGATTGGTTAAATTTGACAAGTGGTCAAACAGGGATCCCACTCTGCCGGGAATCCTGTATAAACTTTCCGATGGGAGGTTTGTGATCGGCTACCGGCGCGGTCTTGGCTTTTTCAACCCTGACAGTTTGCATAAAGCAAATAAAGAGTTCACACCTTATATCAGCTCCGTAAAAGTGCTCGGGAAAGAACTGCCGGCGGAAGAAAAGGCCAACACAGTAAAAATTCTGAAATTAAAGTATAACCAGAATTCGTTGACCTTCGAATATTCAGCTCTTGCCCTGGAAAACGGGAATGACATCAGCTTTTCTCACCGGCTAACAAGAATTGACGATGACTGGGTGGGTTCAACACACCGGAATGTGAACTATTCAAACCTTCAACCCGGAAAATACCGTTTTACCGTCAGGGCCGAAAGTAAGTCTTCTCCGGGACTGGTAAGGGAAGCTTCGTTGAACTTTATCATCCGGCCTCCCTGGTGGAATACATGGTGGGCGATCGTTTTTTATGCGCTGGCATTCGCCGGTATTCTGTACAGTATTTACCGCTACCAGTTGAGCCGGGTACTTACCGGCAGGGAAACGGCAAGGTTAAAGGAACTGGACAAGCTCAAATCGCGGTTGTACGCCAACATTACCCACGAATTCCGGACACCGCTGACCGTGATCAGGGGGATGGCTGATGAAATGATCGAAAACATGAGCCCGGAAGAACAAAAACGTTTTGTTGATAAGCTGCAAATGATCGAACGCAACAGCGACAAACTGCTTCACCTTGTTCAGCAAATGCTCGATATGTCGAAGATCGAAGACGGTAAGATGAACCTCGACCTGATACGGGACAACATTGTATCCTATCTTCAATATGTGCTCGAGTCATTTCAGTCCATGGCCGACGCGAAGCATATAAAGCTGGTCTTTTACCACGAAACCGGCCGGATCATTATGGATTTCGATCAGGACAAGATTTTTGTCATCGCTTCCAACATGCTGTCCAACGCCATCAAATTCACGCCTTCCGGCGGAAAAGTGATCTTTCATGTAAAACGGGAAAAGAGGGATGATCAAGACCATCTCGTCATTAAAGTACAGGATTCGGGCATCGGGATAAATGAAGAACACCTGTCACATATTTTTGACCGTTTTTACCAGGTTGATAACTCACTGGCCCGCAAAGGAGAAGGCACAGGCATCGGGCTGGCGCTGACAAAAGAACTCGTTGAACTGATGAAAGGGGAAATCACCGTAAAAAGTACACCCGGCAAAAGGACGGAATTTTGCGTAACTATCCCCATCACCGCCAATGCCCCGCTGCAAAAAACCAAACCCATTGAAACCCATCCGGAAGG
>JAADID010000061.1:7164-15432 GCA_013151505.1 Chlorobiota bacterium
AAGTTGTCGGTGAGGCCGGAAACGAAACCCTGCCGCTGGCGCTGGTCGTGGAAGACAACACCGATGTGGCCAAATACATCATTTCGTGCCTGGCTGGGAAATACCGTGTAAAATGGTCACCGGACGGGGAACAGGGAATAAAAAATGCCGTCGTCACCATCCCTGATATCATTATCTCGGATGTGATGATGCCCGGAAAAGACGGTTTTGAACTTTGTGAAATACTGAAAAAGGAGGAACGCACCAGCCATATCCCCATCATTTTGCTTACGGCCAAAGCCACGGAAACCGACCGTATCGAAGGGCTGTCGCACGGCGCTGACGCCTATTTAACAAAACCTTTTAACAAAGAGGAACTTTTTGTCCGGCTGGAGCAACTGATCAAAATCCGCCGGCAATTACAGGAAAAATACAGTAAGGTGGACATCAGCATTACCCGGAAGGCCGAGCCCACCGGCGAAGAACGGTTTTTGAAAAGAGCCATTGAAGTGATCGAAAAGTATCTTGACGAACCAAAACTGAATGGTGCCATGCTGGCTGAAAATCTGAACATGAGTGAATCGCAACTGTACAGAAAACTCAAAGCGCTGGGGCGCAAGTCAACCTCTTTGTTTATCCGGGGCATCCGGCTTTTGATAGCCCGCAGGTTGCTGGAAACCGGTAATTTGAACATTTCCGAAGTGGCTTATACCTGCGGCTTTAACGATCCCTCGTGGTTCAGCAGGGCTTTCAAAAAAGAGTTCGGCATCCCGCCCAGTGCCTTCAGGAAATAAAATGTTTATTGGCAACCTTCCAGCATCCGTAAGACCTGAAAAGTTGTTTTATTTTGAGGATATTAATTAGAAAGGTTTACTTTCTTTGTCCATTACGCCCGAAAATTGTATATTTTTACAGGCGAACCAAATACACGTTTAATGAAAAAATTCACCCTTCGTTTTTTCGGCTTAACGTTAGCCGTATTTTTTAGCCTTACAAATGCAAAAGCAGAAATCTCGTCAACCACTGTTGGCGGCGACTGGAACAGCGCCTCCACATGGATTGGAGGGATAATTCCGGGTTCATCAGATAATGTTCTCATAAAGGGCGATGTAAATGTTACTACGGGTGCATCCTGTGCACAGCTCACCCTCAACAGCGGCGTCAGGCTGCAAAACCTTATCGGGTCGAACATCACCCTTGATGTTTATGGTACCATCAGCAACAGCGGAACCATTGCCAACAACGCTTCCGGTAGTTTCTCAATTGATGCAAGAGGGGATATCAGCAACAATGGAATTTGGGAAATCAATGCAACTTACCTCGGCGGAACAGGGCCACAACTCATCGCCCTGCAGAGCGGCAAACTCTTTAAGACCCCTTTCACCATTACCAATTCAACAGACACGGTTAAAGCCACAACCGACCTTGTTTTTACAAAATATTTCAACCTGAATTCCAATATCCTGAACCTGGATAACCACAACATCAGGTTCGCCGCTACAAACACGTATTTCGGTAACGGCACCATCCTTTCCCCTTCTGAATTCAGAGGTGAAGTAAATATGTATGTTACCACTACCATCGAAGGCAACCTGATTGTTACGGATACTTTACAAAACCGCAATGCTTCTTCAGTGACCGTTTATCTAAACGGAAACCTGACCAACAACGGAGTAATTCAAAATAATACCTCTTTGAAACTTACACTCTACCTGTCAGGAGATATTAATATTACCAATAACGGCACCTGGGAAAATTCTTATACACGTTTGAACGGCAACACAGCACAAAACATTTATCTCAGCACCGGAAAAACCTTTGGTTCTGATTTTACTGTCACGAATTCATCCGACACCATTCATGCATTGACAGGTTTAGTCATTGATGGATATTTTGATTTAAATACCAATATCCTGGACCTGAACAGCCATAATGTAGAGTTTATCGGCGCCGGCCATTATTTCGGCAACGGCACCATCCTTTCCCCTTCTGAATTCAGAGGTGAAGTAAATATATATGGGACCACCACCATCGAAGACAACCTGATCATTACAGATACTTTACAGAACAAAAATTCCAATAACGTAACCGTTTATCTAAACGGAAACCTGACCAACAACGGAGTAATTCAAAATAATACCTCTTTGAAACTTACACTCTACCTGTCAGGAGATATTAACGGCACCTGGGATAATTACCTGACCTATCTGAAAGGAACTTCAGACCAAAGTATTTCAATGATGAATGCGCAGTACCTGACAGGAGAGGTCAGGTTTGATGCCAACTTTGGCAGTTCACCGTATCAGTGGTATTACAATGGTACTGTGCTTGATTCCACTGATTTTACAGGTGAAACGTCTGCTAATCTCAACTGGCTGGTTCCGGTTACGGATACTTCATGGTACGGCACTTTTTATTGTCAGACCGGCGACGGCGATTCCAGGAATATCAGGGTTAATTACGGTCTGGTTGCATTTCAGTTTGATGGTATAGATAATTATGTGAACTGCGGACATGATGCCAGTTTAAACCTTACCACAACTATGACCATTGAAGCATGGGTAAACCCTTCCGGATGGGGTAAACTGATAGATTATGGTTGGGGCAGAATCGTTGATAAAAGTAGATTTAAACTCTTTCTGAATGATAACCCTGCAAGTGGTTTCAATGCACAAAGTTTAGTTTTTATAATCCACAGCGGCGGTTCGTCTTATAGTCTTAACACACCCGATAACTCGGTCAGTTTAAATAGCTGGCAACACATTGCCGCCACTTATGACGGCAATGGCGACGTACATGTTTACATTGACGGAGTTGAGCAACCATTAAGTGGCACCCCGCCTTCGGGCAGCATTGATGACAACAGCCTTGATGACCTGTTTATCGGTGAAAGCTTCTATCAAAACAGGGCTTTTGATGGCAATATTGATGAAGTAAGGATATGGAATATTGTGTTGGACACTGCATTGATCAGGGAAAATATTTACCGGACATTGTCAGGAAATGAAACCGGGCTGGTCAGCTATTGGCAATTCAACGAATATTCAGGTCCCACAGCTTATGATTTAGTTAGCGGCAATGACGGAACCTTGTTCAATATGACGGATGCCAACCGCTTAGCTTCAACGGCCCCAATCCCATTTCAGACTGTCGGCGATGGCAATTGGGAAAGCAACAACATTTGGGCTACCGGCCAGAATGCACCGGTACATCCCTGGTCGAGGGCAATAATAAAAAACAACGTTACCCTTAACAGTAATATGGAACTGATGGAGATGACTGTTGATCCAGGCATGTTGATGACAATTTCAACGGGGGATACGCTTACCATTGGGGGTCAGTAGTATTCTGATCACCCCTCCCCTGGTAAGTTTTTCCTAAAGATTAATCCAAAATTGTCATTAGTTCATAATCCCTGATGACAAATCCGGGTTAACGGCTAAAGCCGGTTTAATTTTCTTATTTATTCACGGCGCTGAAGCGCCGTGCAAAATGCTATGGTGGGATATTTTGCCCCGGCTTTTAAGCCGGGGACTTAAAGATGTAAAAAACAATCTGGCTTTAGCCATCAATAAATTATTTAAATTATTATATGGCTCAATACCAGTATGATATACTATGTTTGTCATTAGTATCCGCATCAATTCCGCATTAAAAATTATTGGTGGTGGGGACACCAACAACGGGTACAGTGTTGTTTGTGAGCAACAGTACCGACGGCTTCATAGCCCCTGACTCGCTTTGTCGGCCTGGACAAAGCGGGTCGAAATAACGTAACATCTTATATTCCATCCGGCGGGTGCAAGCCCACACGCCGGATGAGGTCAGCACTGATGTTTTCAAACCATCATTTAATATAACCTGTGGAATAATAGATGTCTCCTTTCGAAAAATCCATGGTGTATATCCAATGACCGACCATGCCAACCACATTACCCGATACACCTGTTCCACAGGCCTCACCTTTGATTATACCCTGAGTAAGAGTACCGGTTTCCGGGTCAAAGACACCTCCCGTTAACGTAGCTTCCCATATTAGTTCCCATTTTCCGAGAACAGGGTCACCCTCATTTTTAACACCCACATTGATAACGGCTGTTCCCCAAAGTTTTGCGCTGCTGAAGTCGGGCTCCATTACCCGGTTGGCAATCCAGATAGATTGCCCGGTAACCAGTGTAATATTTGTCGAATCATACCATTCGGAAGTTTGACCTGTAACAAGTAATTTACCGCTTTCCAATACTTCTGTTGTACCCGGGCTGATATCCTTTACCGGCGTACATGTGCCCGTAAAATCTGTTTTTTGCGGAATCCGGCGATTTGCTATATTACATCCGGAAGAGAATAATATTGTTGCCAGGGCCAATAACAATAATTTTGAGCATTTCATGATTTCCTCCTTTTTAATTAGTTAAAAACAACGGATTGATTTTTTTGCAACAAATTGGTTTCCAAATATTAATTAGAAAAAAAACCAACAAATAAACGATGTGTTTATTTGCTGATTTTTTGCACACAAGAAACTGAATCTTCATAAAATATTTATCAGATTGACTGGTTACTCTTTATTTGAAATATCCTTCCGACGTGTAGAAAAATGTTGTCGGATCGTTATGATCAAATTTCATTGTGTAAGTCCATTTACCGACTTTTCCTTTCACAATGCCTTCTTTGCCAAAACCATGCGCAAAAGCCACTATTTTAATGCCGTCAGGGTATTTGGTCGGCGTTAAAATTCCATTCCAGGACAGTTCCCACTTTCCCTGGCCTTTGTCACAATCTACCAGGATTTCAGCTTTTCCCCAAAGTTTTGCATTGCCATCCGGATAGATTAGCTGATTGACGGTCCAAAAAGATCTTCCTGTAATCTCCCAGCAGGAAAGAGCGTCTTCATACCATTCGGATTTGCTACCTTTCACCAGTATCACGCCATCGCGCAAAAATGTTGTATCACCCGGGTAAATGTGGACAACAAAATCTGAACGGCCTGTAAAGTTTGTTTGCGTTGAATCCACCATGCCTGGCACCTGCTCTGGCTCCGCTAACTGCGTGTTGTCTTTTGAGCAACCAAAAAAGATGATGGTTAAGGCAAAAATGACAACTATTAATTTTGAATGTTTCATGATTTCTTCCTTTTTAATTAGTTAATAATAAAATAGTTGATTAATCTCCCGTTATTTTGGCACACCTCCTTTCTTTGTAATAATCCGGGGTTGTTTTTAGTTTAATTTGAATAATTACCTGTCAGCCGCCTATTGCTTCCGGATTGTACCTGCTCTTTGCGGTTTAGACAATCGGCCGGGCAAAAATCCTGGATAGGAGGCGATTAGCAATTAGCCTGTCAATAAGAATTGACACTCATAGCAAATATCGTAAGGAAAAACGGAAAACGCTTTGCCCTGAATCCCAATGATTTTGTTTAGCGTACCGGATTTGGGGGAGGAAAGATGAATTTCAGATTTTACTGGGATTTACCCCGAATTCCCGGGTAAACACCTTGCTGAAATGAGAAATATTTTTGAAGCCGGTCAGCCAGGCGGCCTCCGAAACGGGAATGTCTGTAGTCATCAGTAATTCTTTTGCCCGGTGAAGCCGGAGCGATTGTAAATATTCGAAAAGTGTACGGTTTGTCAGGAATTTGAATTTACGGTACAACTGCGTTCTGCTCATGGCAACGGTATAACACAGCTTTTTGATGTTGAACTCCTCTTGGTGAAGATTTTCCAGCATAAAATTACGAACCTTCCTTACAAAAGAGTCCTCTATCTTATATTCCTTGTTTTCAGCACCAATTTGCATACCGGGATTTGCATAACGTTCCTGCAGTTTTTTTCGGAGTTTGATCAGTTTCTCCAGTTGTATTACCAGTTCCTTTTTATTGAAAGGTTTAGATAGATAAACATCAGCTCCTTTTTTCAGTCCGGTAAGCCGGGAGACAATATCGGCCTTGGCGGTCAGAATCACCACAGGAATATGACTTGTATGAAAGTCGTTTTTAATTTTATCGAGTAACTCAATGCCATCCATTTCAGGCATCATAATATCGCTGACAATGATATCAGGCATCAGGTCCAATGCTCTTTCCCATCCTTCTTTCCCGTTTGCCGCCACCCGGATACTGTAATCTTTTTCCAGTAAGGCCACAAGATAATCAACCACATCAACATTGTCTTCAACGATCAAAAGTAACGGTTTGTCATTTGGAGCGATTTTTTCCGACAGGATGGCCTTGTCATCAGAAAAAGGAACAAGACCGTGAATCATCCCTTCGGTTTCAAGAAAATCCGTTGTCGTTTCAAATGCTGCATTGTGTGTAACAGGAAGCGAAATGATAAATTCTGTCCCCTTACCATAAACACTTTCTACATTGATCGTTCCGTCTAACAGATGTATCAGTTCGCGCGTAATGGCAAGTCCCAGCCCCGAACCCGGTTCCCTGCCGGAAGGTTTCTTGTCATTCTCAATTCTGACGAAACGGTCAAAAATGTGCGGCAGCAGGTCTTCAGAGATACCCGTACCATTGTCTTTAACCTTTATTTCAAGCCGTTGTGAGGGAGTTTGAGTTGTCCGTACAATGACATCAATTTTGCCTCCGTGCCCGGTATATTTGATGGCATTTGAAATAAGATTGGAAACAATCTGCATCAGTTTCTCCGGGTCGTAATCCATCACAAAACGGTTGGTTTCCGGGAGATACCGGAGTGTAATCTTCTTCTTGTCGGCCAATGACCGGAACATTTCAACAAGTTGCTTCATAAAGAAAATAATATCTCCCTGCACATAGGTAACAGGCATTTCACCGGCTTCAAGTTTTGAGAGCTCCAACATCTGATCAACAAGCTTCAGCAACAGCTTACTGTTGTTTTCAACTTTCAGGGTTCCTTTGCGCAACCATTTCCCCGGTTGATTTCTGATGAGCTCCACCATACCGAGAATGACCGTCAGCGGAGTTCTGAATTCATGAGTGATGTTTGTATAAAGTTTTGTTTTCAACTCATCCATTTCTTTCAGACGCATCGCTTCTTTTTGTTCTATCTCAACACGTTGCGAAATAAAGTTGAGCAAAAACGCAAAAGCGAGGGCGGATATCCAGAACAGGTTTACGGTGAATAAAAAGAGATTTGCGCCAGGCGTCAATTCAGGGGTAACGGTTAAATACGGCTGAAGAATTGCAGCAAGTAAAACCGTGAGGGCATAAGTTATGAATAACCAGACTGATTTTCTTTTTTCGTAAAAGTCAAAAGAAAATATTACAACAAAGAAACCAATGAATATCAATCCGCCCGAATAGATGATCCCGCCGAGTTTCAGGATAAACAGAAAGGTCCCGATGATAATGAGCATTTGATTGGTAAACATCATCCATTCGAGATTCCGGCGAATGATCACTCCTGCAATGGTAAATAACAAAAAGATAGCTGTCATGAAAACCCCGTAAGAGATCATGATCCTGAACTCGGAATAAAAGATCCAAAAGGTTAAAGTTAAACAGACAATGATTAAAAGGCATGCCACACTCCCTACCCAGTAATCTTTTCTAAGTGTCAGCTCTTCTTTGTGAATGCCCGGATAACTGATTATCTTTTCGACCCATTTGTCAATTTTATGCAGGTCAAAGATTTTCACTGCGGTCAAGCATATAATTTCTCAAATATATTAAATAAATGATAGATAACCAAATGAGAATATGTCATTTATCATATTCAAACGCAGTTGCGGTGCATTGAGGAGTATGGGGTTTGATTAGCCGTTTCATCATTGTTTTTACCAACCCACCCTCAACCGCCTTTATAAAGAATCCATTATTCCATCATTCAGTTAATAAATTTCTAATTGAGCTAATTACACTAATTGCTCTAAACAAATCCCAAATCCAAATTGTTCTAAATAAATCCTAAATCCAAATTTCTAAACCGCTGTACTTTGTTTTTATCGGTCATTTTTGATTTAGACATTTTTACCTTTTTAGGTCAATTACACATTAAAGCAATTAAGTTTTGACCTCTTTTTGTCATCTTCGACCTCATCGCGTTGGAATGTGCGTTGGCGGTGAGACCCGCCTGCCGTGCCTGTGGCAGACAAACCGGACGGGCAGGAATCCTCTCGGAAAGCATCTTTGGCCCCGGGAGATTTCTCGGTCGTTCCTGCCTACCAATGACATATAAATCATAATCTGCTTTAATATAGCAATAGATGGCTTTATTGATGGCTGAAGCCGGATTGTATTTGAAATTCAAAAACCCTGCCCTGAAGCCCGCCTGACCGGACGGGCAGGGGCAGGGCAAAAGG
>JAADID010000003.1 GCA_013151505.1 Chlorobiota bacterium
CCCCGCCACTGACACAACTGCCCTTGAAAATGAGATTGACCGGCTGGTTTACGAGCTTTACGGTTTGACGGAAGAGGAGATTGAGATTGTGGAGGGGGCTGCCTCCGAACCCTCCCCGCGGTTGGTGTCCTCACCAACCACAACTGATTCGTTAGTAATATGTTGTTGGAGAGGACTCCAACAACGGTGACGGAAATTTATCAAAAATAATTGTTGGAGAGGATTCCAACAACGGTGTTGAAGTCGGATAAAAAACAGAGGGGTTAACCCCTCTGTTTTTTCCATCCCTCTGTTTGTTTATCCTCTTTGTTTTATCACATTAAACCTCGTCGAGGAGTCTCAACTTTTCTTCGAAAGTTTTTATTTCACGTTTTGCGCTTTCAATCTTTTTTTCAAACTCTTTGCGCAACACTTCCGTTTGTTTTGAACTTGAAAAGAAACCGATGTTGTTTTCCCAGAGGGCTACATCTTCTTTGATCTTTTTGATTTTGGTGAGCAAGTTATTCCGTTCTTTTGAAATCCACCTGCCGGCATCCGGTTCGTTTTTCATCATGACGATCCTGTTCTTGTAGCTCGAAAGGCCAAACTCCGATTTGTCAATGTCCATCTTATCTATCAGGGCATTGATCGCCTCCCTGTACTCTTTCTGGATGCGGTCTTTGTCCTTGAAAGGTACATGCCCGGCTTCCACCCATTGTCGCTGAAAATCTTTTAGTGCATTTAGATTTGTTTTCTTATCGTCTGAAATTTTAAATTTCCTGATTTCTTCAATAAGCTTGTTTTTCTTTTCAAGATTTTCTTCTTCAACTTTATGTATATTCTTAAAATACCCGGCCTTGCGGTTAAAGAATTCATCGCAAGCCGCCCTGAACCTTCGCCAGACTTTTTCGCTGTGACGCCTCGGCACCGGACCGATCTTTTTCCATTCTTTCTGAAGATTAATCAGTTCGTGTGTAGTTTTTTTCCAGTCATCACTGTCTTTCAAAGCCTCCGCCTGTGCGCAAAGATCAATTTTCAGATTCAGGTTATTCATCTGTTGCTCTTTGACTTTGGCGAGAAACTCACGCTTATTGGTAAAAAATGTATCGAGGGATGATTTGAAACGCATCCAGATTTCGTCATTTTTTCCTTTGGGCGCACGCCCCAGCGTCTTCCACACTTTAAAGACTTCATTAATCTTATCCGTGCTTCTTTGCCATTCTTTCAACGTGTTGTTGGGTACCTGAATTATTTCTTCCACCTTTTCGCAGAGGGCCACTTTGGCTTCATAATTTTTCTTTTGCTCTTCATTACGCTCGGCATAATGTTCTTTTCTCCGCTGGTTGATCTTATCTGTTGCCGCTTTAAAGCGTTCCCATATCTCTTCTTTCATTTCGGAAGGCACAGGACCGATTTCACGCCATTCGTCATGATATTTTTGAAGCAGTTTAAACGATCTGAGTATGGATTTTTCAAAAAGCAATTCTTCGGCCTTTTCACAAAGCTGGATTTTTTGTTCCAGGTTTTTCTTCATGTCAAGGTCACGAAGCTCTTTATTTATGCGGATTTTATCAAAAAACTGCTCGACAAGAAAATGATAATTTGCCCAAAGATTTTTCAATTCCGAAGAAGGAACCATCCCGATTTCTTTCCAACGGTTTTGCAGGTTTCGAAACTCATCATAGGTCCTTTTCAGGGTCTCCTCCGAATTGATCAGTTCTCGAAGCTCGTTGAGGATATCCAGTTTTAGCTGAAGATTCTGCTGTTTTTCTTTTTCAAGCTGTTCGGCAAAACGCTGTTTGTTTCGTTTATAAGTGCTTAAAGCAGCTTTAAACCTTTTTTCAAGGGGGTCTTCGGCGTGTCTGAAATCTTTTTCATCACCCCCGGCGGCAATAAACTCCTGTAGGCGGTTTTCTTTTTCCTCGGCATTTCTTTTATAAAAAGCATTGGTAATGCTGATCACCTGTGCTTTGATCAGGGAAATGTCTTTCTCCTGAACAACCTCTTCAAACATTTCAACCAGTTCCTGCTTGTTCAGTTCTTCATAATGGATTTCTTCCAGTTCCGGCGCTTCTGCCATACCCTGGCTGAATCCATCATGCAACAGGCTGATGATCTGCTTTCTTTCCTGAACACTAATTTGCTTTTTCTTTCCGGGGGGTGAGATTTTCTTTTTTCCGGAAATTTCTGCCGGAGATTCCGCAATGTGGCTGGTGATAAGCCCGATGATCTCCTTTTTTTCTTTGCTGCCGATTTGTTTGCCTGCCGAAGGTTTACTTTTAACTTTGGCAGGTTTAATGGTTTTTTTCAGCGCTTTGGTATCATGAATTAACTTGATTATTTCTTTTTTTTCCTTGGCGCGGATTTGTTTTGCCGTCTTTTTTTTCGGAGCCGGCTTTTCCTTTTTTAACTCTTTTTCGGGCTTCTCCTCCCTGATCTTTTTATTTTCTTCGATCTCGGGATTTTGATGAGGATCTTCTGCGTACATAACATTCTTATTTTTATTTCACATCCTGGCTATGCAAAGATAGCCTGGTACTCAGATTTCACGTTTGTAATTTCCCCTTTCTGAAACGGGAAATGCAAAAATAGAAATAATTCCAAACCATTATATTTTTCGGTCAAATCATAAAATTAGTTTTTAAAACCGGTTTACCTGTAAAATCGCGACTTATTATATATAAGGTATCCGAGGGTAAAAAGCGCCGTGACTTTACTCCCGTCTTTTTCAAAGTAATTGACGGCAAGCCCGATAGGCCCCAGAGGAGTTTGATAAATCAATTGACCTGTAGCCGCGAGGTAATGGTATGAAAAAGGTTTGCTGAATACTGCCGAATACCCATCCTCGCCCCGCAGAATTTTTTTATAAGGCACAAAATAATATCCTTCCAGCCTGACTTCAAAATTCTTTAGAAAACTGAAAAGCATTTTGGCTCCGACAGTTCCGTATGTATAGCTCCTGTAACTTTGCAGAAACATAGTTTTCATCATCAGAACGGGTTCGTAAGATGATGATATCAGCAAACTCGATACGTAATTGTTCAGCAAGGGTTTGTTGGAGTATTCAAAACTGGCTGACAGACCTATTCTGAACGGTTTGGAAATATTAAAATATTGTTCGTAATGCAAACTGACAAGAAAAAAGTTCAGATCTTTGCGGTATTCTTTGTTACCTGAAACAGTTGTTCCGGGAATGGTGTGTTCATTACCCGTAAAATAATTTAAACCGATAAAGAAATAACTTCCTTTTGTGGGAAACTGTTTCCGGTTCAGGTTGTTTCGTTCAAACTCGATGTAAGGGTTGATAAAATAAAGATTGGATTGATCAGCCGTATCGGTCCGGGTGAAATAATTATCCTGATAATACAGATAATTAAGATTAAGGTTGGAAGCGCCCACCCTGATAACATGAGAAAGCCCGACAGGCAAACCGATGTTCAGATCAAGGTAATTTTCGTCTCCGACAATAAACGCCGGTGATTTATCTTCGAAAAAATAGCGCGCGTTACTGAAATAATTTTTCCGGGAAACGAGGAAATCAAGCATAATATAAAACGGAACTTTACCCTGTTGCTCGTATTTTGCCATCGCAAAAAAACTATTGTAAAAAGTCCCGAAATAAGAGCTGACCTCAAAATATTTGTTGGTTTTACCAAGATGATGATAGTCAATCCGCAAAAAAGCCTCATTCACTGCCGAGGAACTGATATATCCGCCAAAACGAATATTGAATGGATAAGCTGCCTTAATATCCAGTGTGATATCATACTTCTTTGACTCTTCATCGTAACAAAGTGACGGATAAACGGTTTTTACATTTTCGTTGGCCAGCAGACGATTGTATTGTTTAATGAACTTCTGGCTCATCATCGAGTCATTCGAAATGCGAATGGATTTCATAAAATAATGGCGTTGCCGTTCATTTACGCCACGGACATCTACTTTACCTATGATCAGAGGAGGTTTATTGCTATTGAATTTTTTCCTTTTTGCTTTCAGGACATCATACTCCTGTTGTTTTGCTATTCTTTTTTTTAGTTCAGGGATAACCCTCAATGCCGCCTGGTATCCGCTGTCAATGTATTGTTGAACTTTTTTAAACTGAAAAATATTTTCATTCCCTGTTTTCGTCTCAATCACCAGTCCGTGCTCCGGAGCAACGGTAAAGTCGGCTTTCTTCATGAGCATATTCTGAAGCTGCGATACAACATCATCGGCATCGGGAGGGTTATAATTACTGACGGCTTTGCTGCCAATAATAAAATCGGGATGAAAGGATTTGATCGCTACATCAACCGGAAAATTATCAATTATTCCCCCGTCAAAAAGCAATTTTTGTTGTACAGTAATAGGCCTGACGAAAAAAGGAAATGTGATTGAAGCTCTCACGGCTTTTGCCAGATCGCCTTTTTTAAGAATAACCAGTTTTGTAGAATCAATGTCGGTAGCCACACACCGGAACGGAACGAACAAGCTGTCAAAATCATATCCCGCTTCAGCCGATGCGCCGGCGAACAATTCCATGAGTTTGTAATCGAGGTTTTGTACGTCATAAAAATTAAAAGGCATCTGTGCTCTCAAACCTTTTTCGACGGCAAAGGGGATTGTGATCCAGGAAGCATCATCCTGATATTTTTGAAAAAAGAAATATTCCGTTTTCGAAGTTCTTCGTTTGAAATTATACAAATCAGGGTTTTCGAGAATCTTTTTGATTTCACCAGGGCTGTATCCGGCGGAATACAAGCCTCCCACCAGGGCGCCCATGGAGTTTCCTACAATATAATCAATGGGAATGTTGTTTTCTTCCAGCGCTTGTAAAACACCGATGTGGGCAAAACCTTTGGCCCCGCCGCCACTCAACACCAGTGCGGTTTTTTGAGAATATACTACTCCCGGAATAAAAAGGATTGTCAGAAAAATAATTATGTAGCACCTGCTTTTCATAGTAAAGAAAGAGTAAATCCGGTATTGCAAACCGGGAAACGAAAATACGGAATAAGCTACAAACAAAAAAGCCCGTTATAAATTAAAACGGGCTTATATGCTTATCATTGTTAATGAAGAGCTAAACTTTTTCGAGCGCTTGTCGAAGGTCGTCCAGCAGGTCGTCAACATCTTCAATCCCCACCGACAGGCGGACAAGGCCGTCCGAAATACCGGCTTCAATGCGTTCTCCACGAGGTATTTTTGAATGGGTCATCGAAGCGGGATGCTGGATCAGGGTTTCCACACCACCCAGTGAAACGGCAAGAACAGCCAGTTGCACATTGTCCATAACTTTTTTACCCGCATCCAGTCCGCCTTTCAGCTCAAACGATATCATGGAACCGGGGCCTTCCATTTGCTTTTTTGCCAGTTCATACTGCGGGTGTGACTTAAGTCCGGGATAAAGAACCCATTCCACTTTCGGGTGGGATTCGAGAAATTCGGCAATCTTCTTTGCATTTTCCTGTGCCCGGTCTATTCGGATGGCCAGGGTTTTCAGGCCTCTCCTTGCCAGATAAGCCTGGTGCGGATCCATATTGAACCCCATATTGGTCATCGTATATCTTAATGCATCGAACATCTCTTTTTCTTTGGCAATTATAATGCCTCCGACAATGTCGGCATGTCCGTTGATGAACTTGGTCATGGAATGCAGGACGATGTCAGCGCCGAGATCGAGTGGTTTCTGCAGGTAAGGGCTTAAAAACGTGTTGTCAACGCAAACGGTGATGTTGTGCTTTTTCGCCAGTGCGCTTGCGGCTGCGATGTCAGTGATCCCCATGGTCGGGTTGGCCGGGGTTTCAAGATAGAGCAGTTTTGTGTTGGGTTTGATGACTTTTTCAATCTCTTCAATTTTTGTACAATCCACAAAATCGTATTCCACACCAAAACGGGGATACAACTTTTCCATGATCCCGCGCGAAGGCCCGTAAAGGGCGTTATGTCCGATCACATGCTCTCCCTGTCCAAGCAGAGTGAGGTAAACCGTATTAACGGCTGCCATCCCGGATGCCGTCGCCAGGGCGGCATAACCGTTTTCAAGATCAGCCAGTGTATTTTCCAGGTCTTCGATTGTGGGATTACCCAATCGTGTGTATATGTATCCTTTTTCTTCACCTGAAAAGAAGCGGGCACCCTGGTCTGCATTTTTGAATTTAAATGTGGAAGTCTGGTAAATTGGAGTTACGGCGCTTCCTTTTTCGTCCTCAATGCCGCCGGCATGAATAAGTTTCGAATTAAAACCTATATTTTTTTTATTCATAATTTATTTGGTTTTTGATGATTATAAAAAATGAGAAAACCGCATCGTTTCCAATGGATTCGATACGGTCTTTCTTTTCGGCCTGTATATTAATCAGAAAGGCCAGAAATTGTTATCGTTCCAGATTTGCTCTTTCAGGTCTTCGTTCAGCTTATACAGCAAATGGTGGTGGCCTTTTTCCCAATCGGCAAGCATTTGATACATCGCCTTCTCTTCCGGGTCGGTGGCTTCTTCGGCCCGTTTTGAGTAAACCTCAATGGCGCGGTTCTCAAAATCAATGGCTGCCGAAATGGCTGCCGCCTCAAAACCGGCTGCACTGATCTCGCTTTTCACCTTTTCCGATAAAATTTCCATCACAGACTCGTCTTCTTCATGGTGCTCGGTAGTCTTTAAGAATTTGTTGTGCTGACTGTAATTTTTAAATTGCCTGGTGAGAAACTCAATGTGCTCATCTTCTTCTTCCGCCATCATTTCAAAGATCTTTTTGGCCGATTTGCTTTCGGTCTGGCGTGCGGCCTGGCTGTAAAAAGCTTTTCCCCTGCGTTCAAGGAGAATCGCATTTTTTAAAACCTCTATAGCTTTATCTTCTGATTTCATTTTCTTTAATTTTATTATGCATGCAAAGGTAGCCAAATATTTTATGTGTTTGTTCAATGTTCTTGTAAAGGAAAGCAATTTGGTATAAATTTGTAACAGTTCAAAACAAGACAATTGAAAGACCACAAAACGACAATCAAACGCCTGCTCAGTGAAAACAATTTCCCTGATGCTGAAAACATTATCGAGCTTCCTGGATCGGGTTCGCGCCGCCAGTATTTCAGGGTTATTTTTCATGAAGGTAACCACGAAACCCTTATGGCAGCTTTTAACCCGGATATAAAAGAAAACAAAGCATGGCTGGCTTTCAGTTGGCTTTCAGTAATCATTTCAAAAAAATCGGTCTGCCGGTACCGCAGATTCTTGCCCATGACGAAACGATGCAATATTTTCTTTTACAGGATCTGGGAGATACCCATCTTCTGACGCTTGTTATTGATGGCCTGACCGAAAAGGTAAAAGATTATTACAGGCAGGTCATTAACGATCTGGTCCGCTTTCAGACAAAAGGCATTAAAGGGCTGGATATGAAAGCGGCTTACCCGGTGAAAACATTTGATAAAAGGTCTGTTTTCTGGGACTTGAATTATTTCAAATACTATTTTGTTAAGCCTCACGAACTGTTGTTTGATGAAGGTGAACTGGAGAATGATTTCAATGCATTGGCAAACCGGTTGCTTGAGGCAGACAGCGGTTTTTTTCAGTATCGCGATTTTCAGGCACGCAATATCATGATTTACAATGAACATCCCTGGTATATTGATTTTCAGGGAGGGCGAAAGGGCCCGCTGCAGTACGACCTTGCATCTTTGCTGTATCAGGCAAGGGCGGGTCTTCCACAGTCGTTCAGGGACGAACTTTATCGTCTTTATCTGGAACATCTCGAAAAAGCAATTCCGGGACAAGCGAAAAAATTTGAAAAGTATTTTGCCGACTTTATCTATTTCAGGTTGATGCAGGTACTCGGAGCTTACGGTTTCCGGGGTTTGATCCAGCGTAAAAGCCATTTCCTGAAAAGTATCCCTCCTGCGATCGGGAATCTGAAACAATTGAACGACACATCATCTGTCGAAAAAAAGTATCCGGAACTTTACCGGATATTTATGCAGATTACGCAGTTAAACCAATATGAGGAACAGGATATCCCCGCTGGTAAATTAACGGTTAGTATCAACAGCTTTTCTTATAAAAAAACAGGATATCCGGCCGATACTACAGAAAACGGAGGCGGGTTTGTTTTTGACTGCCGGGCATTGCCCAACCCGGGAAGGATAAAAGAGTTGCAGGATTTTACAGGACTGGAACGCCCTGTGATCGAATATTTTCAGGATAAAAGCGAAGTGAACCGGTTCATGACCGAAACTTTTAAAATCGTTAAACAAAGCATAGAAAGTTACCTGGAACGCGGGTTTACCCATTTGCAGGTCGATTTCGGATGTACCGGGGGAAAGCACCGCTCGGTTTATTGCGCCCGGCAGCTTTCAGACTTCATCAACATGAAATACAACGCGCTGGTTGAAGTCCGGCTGAGGCATATTGATCTGGAGAAGGAGAAGAATTGATCAAAATAACTTTTTTTAATTCCAATAAAGTAAAATCCGTGTTTATTGACCAAATTTTTCTTTTACTTCTTTTGTAATTTGAATTTCCCCGTATAAATTTTTAAGAATATCAAGCAATTTTGAATTGTCGAGTGCAATCAGGCAACTTGTATCTGAAATAATAACTTTATCCATACAGGATTTTATTAATATCCTCTAAAGTTTCTCCAAAGATTGAGACACCATATTTTCCGACACCTTCGATGAATTCTCTTTTTGTCATTCCTGCTATTTCGGCGGCTTGCCCAGAGGAAAGGATTCCTTTTTCGAAAAGATACGCAGCCAGTTGCATTTTAAATTCTCTTTCATCAACAGAATCGGGTAATTTTAATGTCAGTGTTTTCATATAGCTATGAATTTCAGTTACAAAAATAGTCAAATAATTTCTAAAACTAAATTATGCAAAAACAATCCGTATTTTTGAAAAATGAGAAATAAGCGCGCATGAAAGCAATAATACTGGCAGCCGGGCTCGGCACACGGATGGGAGAAGTTACCCGCGACAAACCGAAAGCGCTTGTTCAGGTCAACGGAGTCCCCATGCTCGGGTTGTTGATCGAACGGTTGAAAAAGCAAGGGATCAAAAAGTTTATGGTGAATGTGCATCATTTCGGGGACCAGGTGATTAACTACATTGAAAAAAACGGCCGGTTCGGCGTTGACATCTCGGTATCGGATGAACGAAATGAACTGCTTGACACCGGAGGAGCCATCCTGAAAGCACGTGATTTTTTTCACGGAGATGAACACGTTCTTGTTCACAATGTGGATGTTTTATCGGACGTAAACCTGATTAAACTATTGAACGATCATCAAAACTCGGATGCCCTGGCATCCCTGGTGGTCAGAAAAAGGAAATCGGGCAGGGCGTTGCTTTTTGATGGTGATATGCAACTCACGGGATGGGCTGATCTGGAAAATAAAAAGTACAAATGGGTAAACGTACCCGTTGAAGATTTCGAAACTTTTGCTTACAGCGGAATCTATCTTGCCACTCCTTCGTTTGCAGAAAAATTACCCTTCACAGGCTGCTTCTCAATCATTGATGCCTTGCTGAAGATGGCCAAAACGGAACGCATCATCGGCTGGCCCGATGCTTCGCCTGTTTGGTTTGACCTGGGGACAAAAGAAAAAATAATAGCGGCTGAAAAGTACCTGAAAAGCAATAAATGACACGATCCCGTGTAACTGTGATTTGATATTTTTAACCCAAAATTGTCATTTAAAATAAGCATTTAATAATTTAATTAAATAATAATGACATTTAATTTATTGGATAAGAGCTGACTAAAATG
>JAADID010000214.1 GCA_013151505.1 Chlorobiota bacterium
ACCAGTGGTGGCTTTATACGGGTGTTCTGGTAAAATCAAATATGGGAGTTGATAATCTGACCGACAAAGATCTGGATTTTCTTCAGGCAACCATATACACGGATGCAGAGGGAAACAGGCTGGAAGGGGATTATCGCCAGAAAATGAATTATTTTCTCGTGCCTGCACTCGCGAAGTATAAGTTTAAAAACAACATATATGTGGAAGCCGGGCCTCAGTTTGGCCTGATGTACAAATCATGGGTCGAGTTTGAGTCGGATATAGATGGCAAGGATGCCATTATTAAGGAATTCAACAAAGAAAAGATAAACAAACTGGATGCGGGCATTATGGTCGGCCTGGGATATACATTATTTAAAGGGACCGGCTGGACTTTCGGCGCAAAATATTATTATGGGTTTGTCAATGTTTACAAGGAACGGCAAGGCACCAAAAACAGTTCCATCTTTTTGAAAATGAATATCCCGATCGGTGCGGGAGAAGCCGCGCAGAAAAAAGCTGCCGAAAAAGCCGCAAAAAGGAAAGCAAAAAAAGAAGAAAAACGATTGAAGAAAGAGCAAAAGAAAAGTGGAAAATGAGGAAATACAGTGAAATAGCGGTATAAGGGAGCTAATACCGCATTTCACAAATTTCGCAACCCATCAACCCAAAAGTTCTTTTTCCAATTGAATGGCCTTCGGAAACAATATATTATTTTCCAAATGGATGTGTCGGTGCAAATCCTGTTCAAATTCATCGAGTTTACTGTATAACGTCCGGTATGTTGGGCAGGCATCCTCAGGAGGGGTAAAACCATTGCTCAACCGGTTTATTTCGTCCATGCTTCTGCCAACAGCTACATGCTCGGCTTCCATCATGCCAACAGGGGCTTCAACCGAGCCGAACGGGGACGGTTCCATCGCGGTATTTTCACGCCTGGCGGCAACCAGCTTCTTTATGTAAGGAAAAAGTATGATCTCTTCTTTTTGCATGTGCGGTTCCAACTCCCTCGCAATTGTTTCAAACAGGCCGGCAATTCTGATTACCTCCGGATGATTTTCACCATGAACATCGGCTACCTTACTACTAAACTCGGAAAGCATGTTTACAGATTCTTTTACATACTTGTGATGGATGTTGAGAATATAATCAATAAGAAAGTCCAACTCCCAACTGTTGAAATCCTGTTGCCTGTTTTTAGGCTGACTTTCAATTTCGGCAAGCGCTGTCTCAACTTCCTTTTCATCAATTCCCTTTTCTTCGCAAACTTCTTTAAGCGATTTAGCGCCACCGCAACAAAAATCCAACCCGAATTTGCCGAATACTTCCGCTTTCCTGAAATCTTCTGCGACAAGCTCCCCTATCGTTAAAGGTTTTTCTTTGCCTTTCAGTTTACTGATTTTGACTTCCCATATTTCAGGGCCTTCTTTAAGATACTCCCAGTCAAAGGTTTGTCCTCTTTCCGCTATCATTTGATAATAAAGCGGCTTGGGGTCATGATCGTTATGAATAACGAATGCCTCTCCTCCGGACAGCGCATCAAATTTTTGAAAAATCGTTGGGTGCTTTAACCGTGGTTCTATCTGGGTTACATCTAATGTTTCCATTTTTGCTTATTTTAAATTGATAATAATCATTCGTGTTTTACACGGCAAAAATAAGCAATTTTATTAAATAAAAGATAAAAAGGTCTTTTTATCTGATAAATAAAATACCATGCCGCAGCCGGAAGGGGAATTCATTAACCCAGATTTGTCATTAGAAAGTATGAACTAATGACAAGTGCGTTGGGATGTGTGGAGTATCTGGGTTAACCCCGCGTTAGAAAATCTTATTCCGAGGCCTCGGAATTTAGATTTTCTTATGCGAATTGTCATTTTAGTCAGCTCTAGTCAGCTCTTATCCAATAAATAAAATGTCATTATTATTCAATTAAATTATTAAATGCTTATTTTAAATGACAATTTTGGGTTATGCAATCGCCTGTTCGATATCCTTTTGCAAATCTTCATAATCTTCAATTCCTACCGAAAAACGCACCAGTCCGTCTGTTAGTCCTATCTTTTTTCGTTCTTCTGCAGGAATGGAAGCATGCGTCATACTGGCCGGATGATCCACAAGCGATTCAATACCGCCTAAACTTTCAGCCAGCGAAAAATATTGAAACCTGCTGATGAGCTTTTTGGTGTCTTCGAGGTTAAGATCAAATTCCACCGAAACAATTCCGCTAAAACCGCGCATTTGTTTTTTGGCCACCTCGTGATTGGAATGCGATTCCAGACCGGGATAATATACTTTTTTCACTTTCGGATGCTTTTCGAGGAAGCGGGCCAAAGCCAGGGCATTTCTCCCGTGGCGTTCCATGCGCACGGCCAGTGTTTTAATGCCGCGGCTACCTAACCAAACGTCAAAAGGACTTGGATTTAAACCGATGGCCATTCGCCCGAAATCCAGTTTTTCTTTCATGCCGGCATCGTTGGTTATCACTACTCCGCCGACAATATCCGAATGTCCGCCAATATATTTAGTGGTGCTGTGCAAAACCATGTCGGCGCCCAGATTCAACGGGTTTTGAAAATAAGGGGTGGCAAAAGTATTGTCCACTACACTCAAAACATCATATTTTTTAGCCAGATCCGTGATGGCGTTTATATCTGAAATTTTTAACAGGGGATTGGTAGGCGTTTCCAAAAATATGAGGCCAGGTTTTTCTTTTAGTGCGGTTTCCACCTCTTCAAGGTTTTGCGTGTTAACGGATTTGAAAATGATCCCGAAATTTATGAAGACACGATTGATCAAACGGTATGATCCCCCGTACATATCGGCAGTACCTACAATGGTGTCGCCTGATTTCAGCATAGACAAAATCCCGCTCAGCGCACCTAAACCCGAAGAAAAAACGGTGGCGAACTTTCCGTCTTCGAGGGCTGCCAGTGTAGCTTCAATATTGGTGAAATTGGGATTTCCGGCACGCGTATAATCGTAACCTTTGTGTTGAGCCGGCGCTTCCTGAATGTAAGTTGAGGTCATATAGATCGGCGGGATGATGGCGCCTGTTTCTTTGTCCGGTTTCTGACCTGTGTGAATAGCTTTTGTTGAAAACTTCATACTTTTAATTTTTTATTTAGATTTCAAATCCGTTTTTGAGCATCCATTCATCGTTATAAAATTTGCTCAAATATTTAATGCCATTGTCCGGTATAATCGTCACGATCACAGCGGGTCCGGTTAATTTGGCTGCCAGCCGGAGCGCCGCCCAGATATTGGCCCCGCCTGTTCCTCCGCCAAGGATCCCTTCTTCACGGGCCAGCCGGCGAGCCGTTGCGAAAGCATCCTGATCGGTAAACTGTATCATCTCGTCAACAAGGCTGAAGTCCATCGCCCGGGCTATGTGATCCTCGCCAACACCTTCCACATTATAGGTGCCGATGGCATCAGGGTTAATTTTTCCGGTTTTAAAATAATCGTAATAAATTGAGCCGACAGGGTCGGGCATAAGCGTAAAAATATCAGGATTTTTTTCTTTCAAAAACTTACTTACGCCGCTTATTGTTCCGCCTGTACTGCCTGCTGCAACATAGTGGGTAACACGGCCCTGCGTTTGTTCCCAGATTTCCGGTCCGGTACTTTTGTAATGTGCTTCCGGATTTAACGGGTTGTCGTATTGGTTGATGCGGAAACTGTTCGGTGTTTCGTCCGCAATCCGTTTGGCAGTATTTATGTAATTTTCAGGCGAATCGGGCGCGGCAGAAGTAGGTGTAACCACAATTTCCGCCCCCAGCGCTTTCAGGGCGTCTTGTTTTTCCTTACTCACTTTATCGGGCATGGTCAGAATGGCTTTATAGCCTTTTACTGCCGCTATTGTGGCAACAGCAGCACCGGTATTACCGGAAGTGTTTTCGACAATCGTGCCGCCGGGTTTTAAGAGGCCTCTTTTTTCAGCATCTTCAATAATATAGTTTACAATACGGTCTTTTACACTTCCGCTCGGATTAAAGAATTCAAGCTTGGCATACAGTTCAATGCGCCGATTGGGATTAATGTTCTCCAGTATGACCAGCGGAGTATTCCCTATCGTATCTCTCATGTTCATTTTTTAAGGTTTTAATCTTTTTTAAATAAATCTGTTTCAGTTTAATACCACACTTTGATAAAAACTACCCTGCCGGTGCGTGATGAATTTTGTGTTTGCAAAAATAGCTTTTTGGCCGGATACAAAAATTATTGTTGCCTTTCTCATCTTAAACTCCGGTAAAACAGAAGTTGTTTTAACATGTTAAAAGTGAACAGGCAGGTTCAATTTGCTTTTGTTTTTTCAATGAAAGTAATCTGGCATTTCCCTTTGCTTTTACAATTCAATAAAGTTTGTAATATTTGTATAACTTTGGACATCGTAACAATAACCGTTGATTGAAGACAAAAAGTACCCCTGAAAGCAACAGTAGAAGACGGCAGAATTTTATTCTGCACCTCCATCCTGCCAAAGTCAGAGAAGCTTCCATTAAATTCAGCCTTACTTTCGGTTTGGGAGGTATGGCTGCGGTCTTGTTTCTTATCCAGGTTTTCACCGGAATACTTCTCCGGTTTTCTTACTCCCCTACCCCGGCAGAGGCATACGATTCAATACTTTCCATTCAAAACTCAATACTGTTTGGGCAACTGGTCAGGAACATGCACCACTGGAGCGGGATATTGTTTGTGGTGATCGCCTTTCTGCACCTGCTGCGCACTTTTTACACAGGCGCTTTTTATCCCGACCGAAGATGGAACTGGGTTCTCGGCATCTCCCTGATGGTCACCGTGATCTTTGCCAATTTCACCGGATACCTGTTGCCCTGGGATCAGCTTGCCTACTGGGCCATTACCGTCAGCACAAGCATGCTCAACTATTTTCCCGTTGTCGGCGACCAGTTGACAGGTTTCATCCGTGGAGGTCAAAACGTAAATGCTTCCACACTACTGATATTTTACAACTTTCACACGGCCATCCTGCCGTTGACCATTGTGTTGCTCATGGTATTCCATTTCTGGAAAGTGAGGAAAAACAACGGTGTTGTCGTTCCTGAAAATGCTGACGGGGAAATGGTTCCTTCCAATCCCGACCTGGTTTCAAAGGAATTGGTTGTGGCGCTGTCGCTGATCGCTTTTGTGCTTATTCTGAGTATTCTTTTCAATGCACCGTTGCAGGAGCGTGCCGACCCGGCTTTAAGCCCCAACCCGGCCAAAGCGCCGTGGTATTTCATGGGCATCCAGGAACTGCTGCTTCATTTTCATCCTTTTTTCGGCGCCATCCTCATCCCGTTATTGTTCCTGACAGCTATGATCTGGCTGCCGTTTTTACGTTACCCGAAGCAATACCGGGGCATCTGGTTTTTTAACGCCAAAGGGAAAAAGCTGGCATGGCTTGCACTGATATCCGCCACATTGTTAGTGACCGCCGGTACTTTGCTCGACGAATATTTTCCGGATTTTGAGATTTGGCTGAAAAATATCCCGCCGGTGATCAGCAACGGTTTGATTCCGTTCATTTTGGTTTCCGGTCTTATTTTTATCCTTACGATGCTTGTTAAAAAGAAACTTAATCCCGACAAAAGTGAGCTGATCTTGTTCGTTTTCAGCTTTGTGATAGCAAGTTATGCATTGTTAACCATTGCAGGGGTTTGGTTCCGGGGACCGGGAATGAAACTGATGTGGCCTTAATATAAATTACTAAAAATGATCATCAACCGATTGATAAAACGAAACCCGATAAAACATGATCCGCTTTGCGCCTCGGCGTCTTTGCGTGAAAAAAGTTGCGCCTCTGCATCTTTGCGTGAAAAAAGTTGCGCCTCTGCGTCTTTGCGTGAAATCACTATAACTGCACCGCTGCGTGAAACAATAACAAAAGTGTCATGACACAGACAGATCAACATAAAGAAACCGTCAACCGCCGCTCATTTTTGAAAAAGGCATGGGCCTGGCTGGGTGTGATCGCTGGCATTGAGTTTACGGCAGTGGCCCTGAACATGTTCTCATCCGGCAAAAGAAAAAATGCAGAAAATGCCTCGGCCTTCATTGAAACCGTTGGATTTGTTAATGACATCATGCCGGGAACGGTAATACCTGTCAAAGACGGGCAGTTTTACCTCGTCAGGATGGCTGACGGAGGGTTCATGGCGCTTTCGCTGATTTGTACCCACCTGGGTTGTTCCGTGAGGTACAATTCCGAAGAAAAGCGGTTTATCTGCCCGTGTCATTCTTCGGCTTTTGACCTTGAAGGCAATGTCCTGAACCCCCCGGCCCCGCGTGCACTGGATGCTTACCGTGTTTTCATCGATCAGGGGCAGGTCAAAGTGGATACCAGCCGGAAGATCAGGAGAAAGAAGTTTTCACCGGGTGATCTCGTTTACGCTTAAAAAGTCGGAAAGATTTGAATAGAAACTGGAAAATAGCAGGAATCATTGCCACCGTGGTCATAGTTTTGGCCTTTCCGCTGTACATACTCAAAGCTGTTTATGTGGATGGTTTCGGAAGAGAAAAGAAAACCCTGGCGCAAGCGCACTATACCGGCAGCAAATCCTGCATTGACTGTCATAAAATTGAATACGATCAGTGGTTAAAATCCGACCATTATTTTGCAATGGACACAGCGTCGGATGAGTCTGTCCTCGGTAATTTTGATGATGTTGAACTTGTAAGGAACGGGATCACACATAAGTTTTATAAAAAGAACGGCAAATTCTATGTGCATACCGAAGGTGCCGGGGGCAAAATGCAGAATTTTGAAATCAAATACACTTTCGGGATATGGCCTTTGCAGCAATATCTTATAGCATTCCCTGACGGCAAGTTGCAAACACTGCCGCTTACCTGGGACACAATAAAAAAACAGTGGTATCACATGGTTGATGCCGTCTATCCCGACGAACCGTTAACGCCGGATAACTGGCTTTACTGGACGAACCAGGCACAGAACTGGAACGGTATGTGTGCCGAGTGCCACTCCACCGACCTGAAAAAAGGCTTCGACCCGGTCACCAGGACTTTTCACACTACATGGTCCGAGATCAGTGTCGGCTGTGAGGCCTGCCACGGGCCCGGTTCCGAACACCTTAAATGGGCGGAATTGCCGGCAGGCTCAAGGCCCGCTAATACCAGTTACGGACTGACCGTCAATACCAATATCAAAGAAAATGAACTTTATGTGAATCTTTGTGCCCATTGTCATGCACGCAAAACTTCCCTTCAGGATTTTGTTCCCGGCACAGGCGATCTGCTCAATCAGATGATCCCCGAATTACCCCGCGAGCCGTTGTATTTTGCAGACGGCCAGATAAAAGAAGAAGATTATGTTTACGGCTCGTTCACGCAGAGCATGATGTACATGAACAACATCAAATGTAACGATTGCCACAATGTGCACACCGGCAAGCTGTTGTTCCAGGATAATAAATTGTGCCTTCAGTGCCACCGCCCCGACCAGTATGATACTTATGCTCATCATTTTCACAAACAGGAAGGGGAACCCGGCCAGGCTGTAATTACGGTATTTGGCGACACCATGGATGTGGGTTCCGGAGCCCGGTGCATCAACTGTCACATGGACGGCAGATATTACATGGGGGTGGACTACCGTCGGGACCACAGTTTCCGTATTCCCAGGCCCGACCTGTCCGACAAGCTGAACACACCCAATGCCTGCACCCGGTGCCACGGCGACAAAACCAACAAATGGGCAGCAGAATATTACAAAAAATGGTACGGCAGAAGCAACAGGGAGAGTTTCGGCACGAAGATCGCCGAAGTGGAATCATCCGCAACACTTTCCGATACAGCCATTTATAACAGGCTGGCGGACATGAGCGAGAGCGAATTGTTTCCTCCGATATTGCGTGCAAGGATACTGCGCGACCTCGACGACCGTTATCCGTGGATGGCAAAACCCCTGCTTAAAAAAAATCTTTCCGCCCATGAATCCATCATCCGTTATACTGCACTGTCTGCCTATCCTGTTGATAATGTCGAAGATATTCATGCATTGACCGCCATGCTCACCGACCCTGTGAAAGCAGTCCGCAGTCAGGCCGCCTTCAAATTGTCTTCTTTTCCGCGCGACCAGATACCAAAGAAAAGTCTTTCTGCCTTTGACCGTGCATTGGAAGAATACAGGAAAGAAATGGAATATTCGGCTGATTTTGCACCCAGTCGGCATAACCTCGGTATTTATTACGACAACCTGGGGCAAACTGACAAAGCCATAGAAAATTACCGGGAAGCCATCCATATTGATGACCAGTTTTATCCTGCCAAAGTGAACCTGGCCCTGGATTACAACAAGCTCGGGGAAAACGCAAAGGCTGAAAAACTGCTGAAAGAAGTTGTGAAATCGAACCCGGAACAATCCACAGTGAAATATTCCCTCGGGCTGTTACTGGCCGAGATGAAAAAATATGACGAAGCCCTCCTCTGGCTTGAAGCAGCAGGAAAAGAACTGCCATACAATCCGCGTATCCAATACAATCTGGGGCAGCTTCTCGATTTTAAAGGGCAAAAGACTGAAGCAGAAAACGCCTTACAAAAAGCCCGTGATCTTGACCCGCAGAATCCGCAATACAGTATCGCCCTGATCCAGTTCTACCTCAATTATAGAATGTTCAAAAAGGCAAAAAGACTGACCCTGGAATACAAGCGGGATTTCCCTCAGGACACATCCGTAAATGACATCCTGCAATATATTGATGAACAAATGCTTGTAAAATAATCCCCCGCTTTAAGCGTCCAAATCCCTGCTTTAAGCGTCCCGTTTAAAGTATTTATAACTCCCCGCTTTAAGCGTCCCGCTTAAAGTACTTATAACGATTACCTTTTATTTTTCCGGAATAGAGGAATAAGTTTTAATGGCTAAAGCCAGACTGTTTTTT
>JAADID010000117.1 GCA_013151505.1 Chlorobiota bacterium
TTACGGGTTTTCATAGAGAGATGTAGTTAAAATACAGTTAATATTTAAGCGCTTATGGACAAAGGTAAGCAATAGAAGAAGGGATGTCAAGCTCGCCCGTTATGACCAGGCCAGGTTTTTTTAATTATCCATTATTTTGGTGTTCCGCCAACGAATGCCCCGGCATCAACAAAACAGGCAAAGCAACTTTGATTTTTTTGTCGTGAAGATCATTATTATTGTATATCAACCTGTAAGGTAATGACAATTGTTTCGTCAGATTAGCTACTTTTGCGAAGTTTTTTTTACAAGAAATTTAGGGTTAATAATTATGAAACAAAAAATCATATTATTCCTGGCAGCACTTCTGATGACTGCCGGAGTGAGATCCCAGATACTTGAGCCGGTTAAGTGGAGCTTCTCGCAGAACAAGATCAGCGATAATGAGTTTGAACTTGTTTTCACGGCTTCCATTGACCCCATGTGGCATCTGTATTCCCAGGATATTCCCATGTCACCACCTGCCACTACTTTTACTTTTGAAAAATCAGACCAATACGAGTTGGTTGGGAAAGTCGTTGAAGAAAGTGACGTGATCGAAGAATATGATCCGAATTTCGATATGGTACTCAAATATTTTGCCTCTTCGGCAGTATTTAAGCAGAAAGTCAAAGTGCTGGTCAAGAAACCCGTAACTGTAAAAGGATCGCTGAATTTTATGTGTTGTGACGACACGAAATGCCTTCCACCCACCGATGTGGATTTTGAGTTTAACCTGGTGCCTGCGGGCGCCGAAACGGCTTCATCAAAACCACAGCAGAAGATACTGCAACCCGTTAAGTGGGACATCACCGCTAAAAAAACCGGCGACCGGACTGTTGATATTTTCTTTACCGCTCACATTGACAAAGGATATCATTTGTATTCGCTGAATGTCCCGGAAGACGGACCTTTGCCCACCGAATTCAGTTTTCAGAAAAGCGATGACTATAAACTGGTTGGCAATGTTGCTGAAGTTACCCCCTTCATTGAAGAATATGATGATGTTTTCAAAATGGACATCAAATATTTTGTGGACGAGGCCACCTTCCGGCAAACCATCCGATTGACTTCTGAAAAGGACGTTATTCCCGTTGTCGGAGAAATAGCTTATATGGTTTGTAATGATGTGGGATGCGTGGCTTTGTATGAAGACATTAACCTGAAATTTGACGGTAAGACAGGGGAACTGATCGCCGACAACAAACCTGCTGAAAAACAACAGATCGCAGAAACCGGTTCAGGAACTTCCGATATACTGGGCAAAAAAGAGTCTTTGTGGGGATTTTTCCTGCTTTCGTTCGTTTTCGGTCTGGCCGCTATCCTGACGCCCTGTGTTTTCCCGATGATTCCCATGACCGTTTCATTTTTTATGAAAGACGATCAGAGCAAAGCCAAAGGCAGGATGCAGGCAATATTTTACGGTTTGAGCATTATTCTCATCTATACTTTTATCGGATCGGTACTGGCTGTGGTTGCCGGCCCCGGGATTGCCAACTGGCTGAGCACCCACTGGTTGCCCAACGTTTTGTTTTTCCTGATATTCGTCATTTTCGCCGCATCTTTTTTCGGGATGTTCGAGATCACCCTGCCGCACTGGCTGGTGAACAAATCCGATGAAAGTGCCGACAAAGGAGGTGTTTTAGGGCCGTTATTCATGGCACTTACTTTGGTGTTGGTTTCATTCAGTTGTACAGGACCAATTGTCGGGACAATCCTGGTTGAGTCGGCCGGAGGGCATTTTCTGCGACCCATCATCGGAATGTTCGGTTTTTCACTGGCATTTGCATTGCCTTTTACTTTTTTTGCCTTCTTCCCTTCCCTGTTGGCCAATTTGCCCAAATCCGGCGGATGGTTGAATTCGGTAAAAGTGGTATTGGGCTTCCTGGAACTGGCCCTCGGATTGAAATTCCTGAGTATTGCCGATCAGACATACCATTGGGGTATTCTTGACCGCGAGGTGTACCTTGCATTATGGATCGTTATATTTGTCTTGCTGGGATTATATTTGTTGGGTAAGATCAAATTTGCTCATGACTCGGACGTACCGTATGTTACCGTACCGCGTCTCTTCCTGGCAATTATAACTTTCTCATTTGTGGTTTACCTTATTCCCGGAATGGTCGGGGCACCGCTGAAAGCGCTTTCAGGATACCTTCCCCCACAAACTACCATTGACTTTGACTTGAACGCCATCATTCGTAATAATGTGAAATTATATTCCGGGTCCGGCAGCGGCAGAAAAAATGTGAAAGAAATTTGTGATACGCCCAAGTATCATGATTTTCTTAAGCTTCCCCACGGGCTGGAAGGTTATTTCGATTACGAACAGGCAGTGGCCTGTGCCAAAGAACAGGACAAACCCATTTTTATTGACTTTACAGGACACGGCTGTGTCAATTGCCGCGAAATGGAGGCCAACGTGTGGTCCGACCCCAAAGTGCTGAAAATCCTGCGTGACGATTATATTATTTTGGCCTTGTATGTGGACGATAAAACAAAATTACCCGAAGAGGAGTGGATCAAATCCACCTACGACGGCAGGATGAAAAAGACCATCGGGAAAAAGTATGCCGATTTCCAGATCGTCAAATTCGGTGTAAATGCCCAGCCATTTTATGTATTGCTCGGCCACGACGGTGAGGTGCTGGCCCAGCCCCGTGCCTACGACCTGGATGTGGATGCTTTTGTGGATTTCCTGAGAACAGGGCTGAAAAACTACAAGGAAGGGAAGTATGTTTTTAAGATCGAATAATACTTTCCGGAATCATCTTTTTTCAGAAACCCTTCCACCCTTTCCATCGTATAGAAATGCGACTGAAAATTTAGGATTTAAATTCATAATGGTATGTTCAGGTTATTCTCCGTTGTTTTCATTTTCGGGATGCTTATTTCCTTATGGTCTTGTTGCGGGAGCAAGCCGCCGGATCCGGTACCTGCAGTAACGGTAAAGTTTGAGGGACTGAAAGATTCGGATCAGTCTAGAGTATGGGTGATTGAAACGCAGCCGGGACAACCCGAAACCAAACTGGATTCTGTTTATTACGGATTGTTGCATCATGTGACCGATTATTCCTTTGTGCTGGAATTTAAAAAGAACAATGCCAACGGCGATTATCATATCTATGCCGATTCGGTGAAAGGACCCAATGTCATCACCAATGTGGTTATCAATACGGAAACGGATGATTGCGGATACGAGGTGTTGACTTTTAACTACCGTTTTAACGGTAATTATTACGACCAAAGAAATTATGAGATTAGGGTTCATAAATGATCTCAAACTTTTCCAATCTAACTTTTCCAAAGTTTTGAACTTTGGAAAAGTTTAAAATTCCTTCATTAACTTTTCAACATCTTTAGCAGTTTCCTCTCTAATTCCCTACTTTTGTTTACATGAGCCGGACCACCTTGTTTGCCGATGTGTTGCTGCCCCTGCCGGTCAGGGGAACGTTCACATACCGTGTTCCTTACGAGCTGAATGAGTTCGTAAAACCGGGGCAACGGGTAGCCGTGCAATTCGGGAAAAAGAAAGTGTATGCGGGCCTTATCCGCAGGTTACACGAAGAGGTGCCGGATTATACTCCCAAATACATCCTGCATCTGCTTGATGAAAAACCGCTCGTAAACGAAATACAGTTCCGTTTCTGGGAATGGATATCCTCATACTATATGAGCACCCTGGGCGAAGTGATGAATGTGGCCCTGCCTTCCGCTTTTAAACTGGCCAGTGAATCCAGGGTGCTGCTGTCAGATACATTTCAGCCGGATCGGGATATCCTCGACGAATATGAATACAAGATCACCGAAGCGCTGCTCTCCAAAAAGCGGCTGACGGTTGATGAGATCGGCAAAACACTTGGTTTTCAAAATGTGCTTCCTTTTCTGAAAAAGATGATCGAGAAAAAGATGATCGTCATGGAAGAGGAACTGGAAGAAGGATACCGGCAAAAGAAGGAAAAATTTATCCGGTTGGGAAAAGATTACCGGGACGAAGAAGCGATTAAAATAGCAATGGAAGAACTGGGCAAACGGGCGCACAAGCAACTGGAACTGTTGATGGCATTTTTGGCTGTAACCGGCTACATGCAAGACAATGAAGATGCGGAGATTAAAAAAAGCGACCTGCTGAAAAAAGCCAACGCAAGCACTGCCGTGCTGAAAGGGCTGGTAGAAAAAGGTGTTTTTGAAGAGTTTGAAAAAGCCGTAACCCGCCTTGATTTTGACCCCGAACTTGACCAGATAAAGGAAGTGAAACTGACTTCGCATCAGGAAGAAGCTTACGTCCTGATCCATAAGAAGTTTGAAGACCATCGCGTGGTGTTACTTCACGGGGTTACGTCAGGAGGAAAAACCGAGCTGTACATCAAGCTGATCAGGGAAGCCCTTGACCGGGGTAAACAGGTACTTTACCTGCTGCCGGAAATTGCGCTTACGACGCAGATCATTACGCGGCTGCGCCGGTACTTCGGCAATGAGGTGGGAATTTATCATTCGCGATACAGCCGCAATGAACGTGCGGAGGTGTGGAAAAATATTGCCGGGCAAAGGGATACTGAAGATACAACCCAATACCGGATCATCCTCGGGCCAAGGTCTTCCATCTTTTTGCCCTTTACCGATCTGGGGTTGATCATCGTGGACGAAGAACACGACCATTCCTACAAACAATTTGATCCGGCGCCACGGTATCATGCCCGCGATTCGGCCGTTTATCTTTCCACCCTGCACAATGCCAAAGTATTGATCGGCTCCGCCACGCCGGCCATTGAAAGTTATTACAACGCCTTGCAGGGTAAATACGGGCTGGTAGAAATTTCACAACGCTACGGCGGCATGAAACTTCCGGGCATCGAGGTGGTGGATATGCGTGAAGAGCACAGGAGGCGGCTGGCGAAATCTCATTTCTCGTCAGTGCTGATGAAGGCGATGAAAGATGCCCTTGAGGAACAATCTCAAATTATCCTTTTTCAAAACAGGCGGGGCTTTTCATTGCGGATAGAATGCGAAAGTTGCCACTGGGTGCCCATGTGCCGGAACTGCGATGTTACGCTGACGTATCACAAGCACAGCGAGTTGCTCAAATGCCACTATTGCGGATATTCGACCCATGTTCCGCCATCCTGCGAAAATTGCGGCAGTACCCACCTGAAAATGCAGGGATTTGGTACGGAGAAGGTGGAAGAGGAATTATCGCTGCTACTGCCCGACGCCCGTATCAGCAGAATGGACCTGGACTCAACAAGGTCCAAAAAGGCATATCACAGGATACTTACTGATTTCGGGGAAAGAAAAACGGATATTCTGGTCGGAACACAAATGGTTACCAAAGGACTGGATTTTGATCACGTACGTGTGGTAGGTATTTTGAGTGCAGATAATATGTTGAGTTTTCCAGATTTCAGGGCACACGAGCGTAGCTTCCAGTTGATGGCCCAGGTGAGCGGCCGTTCGGGAAGAAAATACCGACAGGGAAAGGTGATCATTCAGACGTGGCAGCCCGAACATCCCATCATCCGGTTTGTCGTAAAGCATGACTATCGCGCCATGTTTGACCAGCAACTGGCCGAAAGGAAAAAGTTCAGGTATCCGCCTTTTTACCGGCTTATCGTTATCCGGCTGAAACACAGGAAGTCAAATGTGCTGCACGAGGCATCGGAACTGTTTGCCATTGAATTACGGAAAATTTTCGGCAACCGTGTGATGGGACCCGAATTCCCGCTGGTGGGGCGCATACGCAATTATTATATCAAACACATCATCATCAAAAGCCCCCGCAATGAAAAAACACAGTTAGTCAAAGACGGAATTTACGAGGTGTTTGAGAACTTCAGGAAAAGAGGCAGTTACAAATCGGTGATCGTTCAGTTCGACGTGGATCCGCAGTAAACTAATACACAGGTTATTCCGCTTTTAGCGTCCACGCTAAAAGCATTTATTATATGAACGACTAATTGAAACGGGTAATAAACGTTATAAAATGTTTTAAGCGGTGACGCTTAAAACGTGTTAAGAGTTAATAATACCGATTGCAAATCAAAATGCGCTTTTGGTTCATTTCATTCCCAAAAGCACTTTGATTTAGTACCGGCATTTACCATTGTAAATTTTAAAATGCACTGTGGCGCAATTTAAAATACAATTGGTACAATTTATATTGTTAAAGCAGCTTCAAGCGAGGGCGCTTGAATCGGAAACAGGGAGGTAATGATGAAAACACGGTTTTATTCTTTCCGGCTTCATTTTACCAATGTTTACCTGATTGAACAGGATGGGCGGTTATTGCTGGTGGATACCGGGAACAGAGGGCAGGTAAACAAAGCATTAAAAGTGATCCGGAGATCTGGGTTTGAGCTTTCAGACCTGAAATATATTTTCCTGACCCACACCCATTATGACCACGCCGGAAGCGCTGCCGGAATAAAAAAACAGACCGGAGCCAAAGTGATCGTACACAACAGCGAAGCGGATTATTTACGAAATGGATTTACCCCGTTGCCGCTTGGCACGAGTCCGTATTTTAAAGTTATTTCGTATGTGGGAAGGAAAGGGCCGGGATTAGAGAAAGCCCTAGCCCGTTATGATCCGGTTGATCCGGAAATTGTATTTGATGATACGCTGGATCTGAAAGAAATCGGATTTGACGGCATCATTATTCATACACCCGGACATACCGAAGGTTCTTCGTCATTGATCCTCGGTGATCATGCTTTTGTGGGTGATACGATGTTCAATTTCAAGGGAATTATCTTTCCCGGTTTTGCCAATGATGAAGAAATGGTGGGCGAGTCCTGGAAGAAACTGCTTACTCCGGATGTTGAACAGTATTATCCCGCCCACGGGAAAAAGATCAACAGGGAGCGGTTGGTAAAGGAAGCAATGAAAAAGGGAATTCTTTGATAAACTTAACCCAGATTTGTCATTAGGAAGTATGAACTAATGACAAGTGCGTTGGGATGTGAGGAGTATCCCCGCCTGAACGATTCAGTCGGGCAG
>JAADID010000095.1 GCA_013151505.1 Chlorobiota bacterium
TCCCGAGACCTCGGGATCAGGCGGGGATACTCCTCACATCCCAACGCACTTGTCATTAGTTCATACTTCCTAATGACAAATCTGGGTTAATAAATTGAGGCTAAATAAGCCTGATCACATAAAAAAAGCTTTCCCGAAATCCAAACTTCGGGAAAGCTTTATGATTCACTCACCGTAAATTTTCCTAATCCGAAACAATCATCTTTTGCGTAAGTTTGAAATCTTTGTCGTTGGTCAGGATGACAAGATACAGCCCGGGTATCAGTTGGTTTTTCAGAACGGCAGACGTTTTACCGCTGACATTGATCTTTTCCACCATCTTTCCGGTCAGGTCAAAGACCATCAGTTTGAAGTCTCCTCTGTTGCTTACACCGCTTAAGTGGATCACGTCACCATTCATGTACGGATTTTTGAATGTGGCCGAAATTTCGCTCTTGTCGGTTTCAGATACTCCGGTGATGGCCGGGTATTCGATCGCCATTTCCCATTTGGAATAATTGACCCAGTCCGACACATCTTTATCCCACCTTTGCTCAAGACGTTCTATCATGTTTCCGTTCTCATCATAGCTGAAAAACACCTGTTTGAAATTGTTCCATACGGTATCGAAATGCGGTTTGTACTGCCAGACGTACTGGATCATGTTGCCCATGCCGTCGTAAGTATAATCAATCTTCACTTTTTCAACCCAAACGCTGTCGTACATTTTTCTCTTTTCAAAAACATACTGCACCATGTCGCCGGCGTCATCATAGGTATAGTTGTACCTGTTCCGGTCATTCCATGCCTGGTCAAAGATATCCCAGTCCTGGCCGATGACCTGTACAATGTTTTCTTCGTTGTCATCATAATAATACAACAACCTGTAATTTTTGGTCCAGTTGTTCATAAACGCCAGCCACAAATAATTGGTTTTGCTGATGCGCGTCCCGTTGTCATCGTAAGCATAAGAATTATAGAAAAAGTTCATCCACTGGCCCATCATATCCATATAAACTCTCACGGTATCCGATTCCAGGTTGTCGCCGTCATAGACAAAGGTTTTGCTGTGAAAATCAACCCACTGCTGCGTATCATCCGACCACCACTGGGTCAGGATATTTGTCAGCTTGTAGCTGTCATCATAAGTCCTCTCCATCCTGAAATAATTCTCCCAGATCATCGCATCGGGTTTCCAGTACATGATCACGACTTCCGTCAGGTCGTTATTGTCATCATACGAATAATCGTAATGCAACCCGTCAACCCAGATGCTGTCGAATGTAAGAAGCTGGATCAGTTTAGTGATCGGTAGTTCTTCTTCGTTCATGGTTCTGATGATCCTGCATTTGAGTACCCACTCTTCATACTCATTATCCCATCTGTATCCAAACAATGTGTCGGTACCACCGTCACGGGGTACGTAACGGTAATACTGGTTTTCATTTTTGTCAAATTCCTGAACCTGCTCATTGTTAGTCAGGTCGAAATGTTCCTGTAAAATTTGTTCTTCGAGGATTTCCGGTAAGTCGGGTAATTGTGCTTTGAGGCTGAAAACCAAAAATATACTGACAGTAAAAAGTAAAATTCTTTTCATATCGGCCGCAGTTTAAAAGTTATCCATAAATTGTTTCTCAATAAAGTCTAACATGTTTACTGATTTCAGCGGCAAAAGTTTCATTTCGCTTGTAAAAATTACCAACAAAATTAAGGTGTTCATGAAAATGGAAAAAGGAGACATATAAATTTTTTCAACATAGATTTTTACAGCGGTCGTTGCCACGATTGAATATTGGATTTTTATGGCAATTCAACTAATTTTGAATCTGATAAAACTTTTGAAAAAATGAAGTTTGCACACATTAACCTGATCGCACAGGACTGGAAAAAGCTAACCCGGTTTTATACGGATGTTTTCGGTTGCCAGCCTGTTTACCCTGAACGGGATCTGAAAGGTGACTGGATTGACAAACTGACGGGCATTCAGGGCTCGCACATCAAAGGTATGCATCTTAAATTGCCGGGGTGTGAAGATGGCCCCACACTGGAAATTTTTCAGTATGAACCGCATAAGCACAGAACAGGCAGCCACCAGATCAACCGGCAGGGTTTCGGGCACATTGCTTTTAAGGTTGAAAATGTCAATGAAATGGCCGTCCGGGTTCTGAATGCAGGAGGTAAGTACTACGGCGAAACGGTAGAAAAAGAAATTCCTGGAGTAGGAATTCTAACCGCTGTTTATATGGAAGATGTTGAAGGCAATATTATTGAACTGCAAAACATCAAACCTGTGTAAACTTATGCACATGTTTTTTCCTGCGAATGACAACGGCATTGACACTCCCTTTTCTTTTTCGTACTTTTGAATCGTGATGAAACGTTTTGCTGTTTTATTTGTTTTCCTGATAAGCACTCTTATAAGCGACCTGCCGGGAAATGTCATTACATACACCGGCCTGAAACGCCAGAAAACTGAAAACCACGGTTTGAATTCAATCGCCTGTTCCGATACGCTGAACAATTCAGATTCCCTTTTGTTTTATCCTGCCGGTCAATTTTTCATTAAATACATTAACGATCAGGGTTTTGTTGCCTTCAGTAAAAATGGAAAGAAACTGTTTGTCGTTTATCCTTTCGATAACGGCCCCGACTATCCTTCGGAGGGGCTTTTCCGCATTATCAAAGGTGACAAAATCGGTTTTGCAAACATAAAAGGGGAAGTTGTCATCCCGCCCCGTTTTAATGCCGTTCTTCCCTTTCATAACGGCAGGGCTGCTTTTTGTGACGGCTGCCGTAAGATTCAACATGGTGAACATCAGGCATGGGAAGACGGGCAATGGGGTTTTATTGACCGGAAAGGTAATGAGGTGATCCGGCCCGTTTATGATAAGATCATCCGGGACTTCCGCGAAGGAATGGCAACCGTCGTGCTGAAAGGCAGGAAAATTACCATAGATACATCAGGAAATATTTTAAAACCAATAACCATGGAAGACCCTCAATGGATTACACTGCTCGGAGAAGCCATAACACTGGGTGCCCTGAACTCTTTTCAGGACAGCCTGAAAATCAAAAACTCCCGGACAAAGGTCATACCCCGTTTTGGCGCCCTTAAACCGGAAGCCCTGAAAACAGAAGTTTTTTACGGCAACATTGAAAAACCCCTGCTGACATTTTATTTCCTCCCCTGGCAAAATCTGACACAAAAAATAAATACGGATTCCCCGGATGAAAAAATTCATCCCTTGCGTTTGATCACGGTGACAGGATATGCCATGATATTTGCTTTCGATGACTACACGGAGTTGTTCCCGAAACATAAAGAAGAAAGCCAACGTTTTGAAAAATTTTTAAAAACACTGATCAACTATGGTGAGAATCAGCAAACAACCGAAGAACCTCTTGAACTCCCCGAATATTTTCAGGTCATTTCCGGCAACATATTCCGCAACTATATTTCACTGGAAATTGCCTGGCACGGAAGCGGGCTGCCGGCTGACTGGACATTCACGCCGGGAAATAAAATGCTCCGTATCCATCTTATACCCGACCGTGGACCGACAGTTATTAACTGGCAGAAGCCGCCAGGTATTGCGCCTGACAGCAGTTTTCGGGAAAAAGAAAACAAATTGATTGAGATATTTGATGAAGCACTGCAAAAAAGCTTCGCAGGCAAGGAAAACAGGGAAACCCTTTATGAGAACGCCAAAAACAGTATCCGCGATCTGCTAACCGGGAGTGACATGCAACACAATATTGATTTTTACACTACCCGGTTAAAAAACTGGATGTTCCCCGAAAGCGGTTTTATCAAAAAAACCGGAAAAATTGAAAACTTTCCGGACTATACGCCGAAACTTTCACCCGACAAAGCCACAGACTACATGCCGGAGGTTACAGACAGTATTCTGAAACTCCCGGAGAGTAAACCGGAAAATTTTAAGCGGCTTCTTGAACTTTTCATTGTTTATTCACGGAAAGCGAAAGACAACCCCGGCGAATGGGTTGAAGGAAATATGGTTTTAGGCGCCAGGCCAAAAGAATATCAGCCGACAGCCGATGAATTAATCCTGGCGGAAATCGGAGACCGGCTACAAAAGGTCATGAAAACGCTACCCGGTCACGGAATTCACAAAACCCTGAAAAAATTAAATATCAAACCCGGTGATCTGGAATACATCCGTTTTTCATTCATCCATGTAGATGTCATGGGCTCCGGACGGTTTTTCTATGTGGACAAAATGGAAAATATCCGTTTGCTTGTACAATGAGTTTTTTGAAAAAGAATGACTAAACGACACCTTACATAATGTTGACAAAAGAGAAAATCCGCGAGATCATCATCCGGCAGATCGAATCCGATGAAAAACCGGAAGAACAGGCAGGCGGTAGCGGGCATCTGGCATTCAAAAGTTTTAAACTCAACGGATTTGACACAAAACAACTGGACAATTCCCGCACGGAAGTTAAGTACCGTTACACTGTTTTTATAGAAACCGAATTCACCGTATTGCCCGACAACCCGCCGCGGGAATACAAATACAAAAAAACGATCATAATTGATAAAGGAGGGAATATCGAATAGCACATGTGCTTCTCCGGTCAGGGTCTCAGTTTCCAGAGCGTATCGGGATAAAGTGAGATGACCACCCCCCCGATCATAAACCCGAAAATACCCAATACCAGGAAAAACCATCCCAGGACAGGTTTCCTTTTCAGAAAACTATAAACCCCGAAAAGGGTAAAAAAAAGTGAAATAATAAACAATGAAAATATCATCGGGCAAAGGTAGGGTTTTTCGGGAAAAGGGGCTTAAATGGAATAAATTGACGGGTTGATTAAGACAGGAGAATACTCATAAAGCTTTTAGTCTATTTTTAAGCAGGTCGTCCTTTTTGTAAAAAATGTATCCCGAAATCATATTGCCCACCATGGATTGTTAGCCCCCGGAAAGCTGACTGTTGTGCAAAGCAGGAGAAACGAATTAGAGGGCGAGGGAAAAGGCCGGTACATAAGGCGTTTTCATGACTTTGCTTTTTGTGGAACTCCACAAAGCCAACGACTTTCCAAAAAAATGTCAAGGAACCATCAGGGTAAATAAAACAGCCGTCCGTGATAAAACCATTACGTGTAAAACTGACTTTTAAATGTACTGTTTTCAACTTTCAACCTAATACAAAATAGTTAATTTTGTAAAATGTAAATTCCTGAACTTTTAGAATTTGATTAACAGTAAAAGTGCAGTTATTAATAAAATCCAAACCCTATTAAAAAAATTCATTATGAAAAATACATTTCTGTTTCTTATTCTTTTATTGTTCCTGTTCGATTCTGCGATCAGTCAGACACATCGAAATATATATGTCGAAGATGGTAATAACACTTTGTTTATGCAGGAGGGAACAAATTTCGGACCTGAAAAATTTAACGCAAAATACCTGGATTCCAAGTGGGAGATGGGCAACCTGCAAACAAATAACCATAAATTAATAACAAATGTGGCATTTATGTACAATGTAACTTATGACAGATTTGAGATCAGAGCCGACGTAAATCCTGCCGTTATGGGAAGAATAATTTATGATGGGAAGGTGTTTATATTTTCAGAGTTTATTCAGAATGATCTTGTTAAATCCGGGTATTTTGAGTTGCTGTCAGAAGGACGTAACATCCTGTTAAAAAAATACTATGTGCAAACTACCGCTGCCAAAGGAGGAGCTCTGGTCGGACACGCTGCATATCAAAATATTATGCAGGATCTTTACATCAAAAAAGAAAACCGGCCAGCTGTTTTAATCAAAAAGAAAAAAAGTGACATTGTTGAAGCTTTGGGTGACCACCGGGAAACTGTTGAAGCATACATAGCTAAAAATCACCTCAAAATGATAAAAACAAAAGACATCATTCAGGTATTGAATTATTATTCATCATTGGGGGAAAAGGAATAAAAAAAATCCCACTCCGATGGAATGGGATTTTGCAAGATTTTGTGATCCCGCCGGGATTCGAACCCAGATCATGAGAACCGGAATCTCACATTCTATCCATTGAACTACGGGACCGGTTGGATTTGAGATTTGAGATTTATGATTTTAGATTTTGGATATTAATGGACTTTAAACATCTTCTGTCAAACATCTCAAATCCAAAACCCTAATTCCTTCTCATTGTATTTCTTGTTGCGATGTAAATTGATGCCAGTTCGTGTGCTTCTTTCATTAACTTTTTTGCCATATCCGAGTGAAACAGATTAAACGCCATTCCAAAATCAATCCAGAATTCTGACTCGTCTGCTTCTTCAATCACAATGCTCAGTTTAGCAATGAACGCAGCTTTTGTTTGAGACAACCTTGTTGCCCTGTAATTTGATGCTACTGATGTCGAACAACTGATAAGCTGTTTCCTGATGTGCCTCCCGAGTCCGGTATCCGGAAGCGTTTCCGCCAGTTTTACACAATCTATGGCGAATTTCTTGTTCCTTTCAATTAATTGCTGTGGATTCATTATGAGATTTTGTTGTATCGGTTAATTCTAAACCCCTCAAATTTAACAAAATCTCATCTTTCAGTCACACATCCCACATCAAAAATCACATCTTAAATCAAAAATCTCAAATCTCAAATCCAAATCGTGGAGCTGGAGGGATTCGAACCCTCGTCCAAACAGGTAACCCACAAGCTTTCTACATGCTTAGCTTGTTGTTGATTGTCGGGCAAAGCAAGGAAACAAGCATCCTGAACTCTGCCTTAGCCTCTTTATCTCGTCACGACTGCGAGGCAAAGCCGTGACCAGTCTGAAATTGCGTGCGGTTCGTGATCAGGCCGGAATCAGACATCTCCACCTGCAAACCGTCCCGTCCCCGGCAACCTTGGCCGGAGAATAAGGCCTTAATCTACTGTACTTCGATTAGGCTGCGAGAGCGTAATTTGTTTCGCCAATTAATAGTTGTGTGACACGGATTTACGAGCTTTATCACATGGCTCGGCATGCTTGCTTATGCATTCAACCTGCTGTCAAAACCGGTCAGCCCCAAAAGCTGTCAAAGAACTTTTTCCAAAAAGGTTTGCAAAGGTACAAAATTCTGTGTTTGCTATCAGTATCCTGTTATCAAAAAATGTGCCTTACGCCGGTAATACATACCGGAAGTTCCAAATCTCAAATAATAAATTCCAAAAAAGCTCCAAAATCGAATGTTCAAATTCCAAACAGGTTTCCAATGGTTTATTTTTTATCATCGAATCTGGCGAATTGCACGAATTATGATTTTTCGCAAGCGAAAAAATGATTGCTAATTCATTCGTAAGCTGCATCCTCCCACTTAAAGTTTTCACCATTAGTTGCAGGGGACTCCCACGTCAGCTAACGCGTATGCCCGCCTTATTTCCTCGGAGCTAAACGATATATATTATTTCCCGTTTCAGTTGGCAATCACTAATCACAACTCACCAATTACTATTCACCAATCAATCCCCCATCCCTACATTCATCCAATCATCCGGTCACCCAGTCATCCAGCATCCCTGTCTTTTCCCTCAACTGACGGATACGAACGGGCAGGCAGCATCCAGTTCACAGCATCAACGGCTCAACATATTTCTTAATATCATCCCGGGTAATTTGTTTATCACACAAGATAACCAGCCTTTCCACAACATTATGCAATTCCCTCACATTGCCGCTCCATTTTGATTCTTTAAGTACCTCCAGGGCATCATCCGTAATTTCCAAAGGCGCCTTTCCCTGGACCAGTGAAATCTCATCAATAAAATGACGGGTCAGCAGTTCAATATCCTCTTTCCGCTCCCGGAGCGGCGGGACTTCAATGATGATCACGCTCAACCGGTGATAAAGGTCTTCACGGAATTTACCCTTTCTGATCTCTTCCTTCAGGTTTTTATTGGTGGCGGCGATGATCCTGACATCTACCGGGATATCCTGCTCACCCCCTACCCTGACGATCTTGTTTTCCTGCAATGCCCTTAACACTTTAGCCTGCGCCGACAAACTCATGTCCCCGATCTCATCCAGGAAAAGCGTTCCGCCGCTGGCCAGTTCAAAATCCCCTTTTCGTTGTTTTATGGCCGAGGTGAACGACCCTTTTTCGTGACCGAACAACTGGCTTTCGATCAGTTCCGAGGGGATGGCCGCACAGTTCACTTCAATAAAAGGGGCATGGGCTCTCGGGCTTTGCTGATGGATCTGGCGGGCAACCAATTCCTTTCCTGTGCCGTTTTCCCCGATAATTAAAACCCGCGACAAAGTGGGTGCCACCCTGCTGATCATTTTCTTTAGCCGCAGGATACCTTCCGATTCACCCACAATCTCGTATTTCTTGTCTATTTCCATTTTCAACTGCCGGGTTTGGGTAACCAGCTCTTTTTTCTCCACGGCATTCCTGATGGTGATCAACAGGCGGTTCAGGTCGGGTGGCTTGACGATGAAATCATACGCTCCTTTTTTTATGGCCTCGACGGCTGTTTCGATCGTTCCGTGCCCTGAGATCATGATCACGGGAACCTCCCGTATCTGCATCATTTTTTCCAGCACTTCCATGCCGTCCATCTCAGGCATCTTGATGTCGAGCAACACAGCGTCATATTCTTCATCCCTGAACATCTCCAGGGCCTCTTCTCCGTTGGGTGCAAGATCAACCTTATGTTTTTCAAATTCCAGGATTTCTTTCAGTGTCCTGCGTATGCTGCTCTCATCATCAACTACTAATATTTTGGCCATTTTATCTTCTTTTGAATTTTCAAAAATAAGCAATCGTGAATGTTAATGACATTTTTTTATCACAACATTTAATCGTATTTTGTAAACCATTTAGTATTTAAATTTGTCATGTTAATAACAAATCATCATAAACCCTCAAAAGCGGTGAAATCCATCAGATATTGTTTCCTTATTTTCATTTTCCTAACAGGTTCATTTGCATTCCTGAAAGCACAACAACATCAGCCCGCAAAAGTATATGAGAACGATCAAACCCTTTTAAAATTTCCCTGGGCCGGAGGGATGAATGCCATGCAATTCGGCGCTGTGGACATTGACCGCGACGGGTTGAAAGACCTGGTGGCTTTCGACCGGGTGGGTAACCGGATCATGTGTTTTTTGAACAGCGGCATTTACAACACAATTGATTATGTGTATGCCCCGCAATATGCAAAGTTGTTTCCCGAACTTTCGGACTGGGCCATTTTTAAAGATTACGACATGGATGGTAGAACCGATATTTTCGCTTATTCTCCGGGCTGGGCCGGCATTCAGGTTTTTAAAAATGTTTCGGAAAGCACGTTGAAGTTTAAACGGGTAGTTTATCCGTACCTCACAAGTGTTCAGGAAAACATGCCTGTCAACCTGCTGGTCACCGAAGCGGATTATCCTGCCATTGCCGACGTGGATTATGACGGGGACCTGGATATCCTTTCATTCTGGGGCTTCGGTTCCTTTGTAAATTACCACCGGAACCTTTCCATGGAAAAATACGGCAACGCCGATTCACTGGATTACCATCTTGAGGAATATTGCTGGGGGCGGTTTGCCGAAAGTAACGAGTCCAATGCCCTTTACCTGGACACCTGCTTCACGGGATACAAACCCTTTGCAAAACCTGAAAATGAGCGTCATACGGGCTCAACATTCCTGATGCTCGACCTGAACCGCGACAGTGTGCTCGACCTGTTGCTGGGAGATGTGGACTACCCTGCATTATTTGCCTTGCACAACGGGGGTACGCGTGAAGAAGCTTTTATTACGTCGTTTGATACCATTTATCCAACCACCACTTATGATATCCGGCTTTTTTCCATGCCTGTGGCTGCTTATATTGATGTGAACAACGATTTCGTGAATGACCTGCTGGTTTCCACTTTTGATCCTACATTTGACAAATCCGAAAATAAACACAGTGTTTGGCTGTACCTGAATACAGGCAGCAACGACTCACCTTTTCTGATCCGTGAAACACGGAGTTTTTTGCAATCGGAAATGATTGACCGTGGAATGGGGGCTTACCCCGTCCTTTTCGACTGGAACAGTGACGGACTGGATGATCTGTTTATCGGGGATTACGGATTTTACCTCTATTCATATTATGACGAGTTCAAGAGGCTGTATTCTGTTCATTCATCAAAGATCGCCTATTATCAGAATACAGGGACTGCACAAGCGCCCGAATTCATGCTGATGGATGATGACGTGGGCGATTTGTTCGAAAAAGGTTATCTCGGGCTTATTCCCGCCTTTGGAGATATGGATGGCGACGGCAATACGGACATGCTGGCCGGTTATGCTGAAGGCAAACTGATACTGGTAACCAACGACGGAAACAACAACCTGATATTTACCACAGATCATTATGGGGATATTGATGTCGGTGACTTTTCTGCCCCTCAGCTTTACGATCTTGACGGTGACGGAGCCCGGGACCTGATCATTGGCGAAAAGAAAGGGAACCTGAATTATTACCATAACGACGGGACAGATAACAACCCGGTTTTTTCCTTCGTAACCGATAGTCTGGGGAAAGTTAATGTTACAGACTATATGCTTTCTTACGACGGATACAGTACGCCCTGGTTTTTCAGGATCGGGAACGGACCGACACAATTAGTCGTGGGTTCCGAGCAGGGCAAGATTTTCCATTTTACAAACATTGACGGAAACCTTAACGGAAAATTCACCCTGACTGACGGATTGGATGAACTGCTTGACACCACGAGTTTCCTGGGACAGGGGTGCACGGACCGGAGCCGTCATCGGGGATATAAACCATGACGGCAAACCGGAGATGATCGCCGGGAATTATTCGGGTGGCCTGGAATATTTTAACGGCAACGCGGAAGTCTCCCCGGGGATCATTCAGAACCTATTAATAAAAAAACCTCTTTACATATTCCCCAATCCGGTAAAAGACAAGGCAATTCTTTCGTTCAATCCTGACAATCGTACGGGAAATTTGAGTATTTTTACCTTGCAGGGCAACTTGCTGTGGTCCGAAACTATTGATTTGAATGAAACAGGAAAATACCAACTGGATGCTTCCCGGCTGCCAAACGGCTTATATGTGGTTAAGGTCACGACTTCCGGAACTGTGTTTACCGGAAAGATGGCAGTCGTGAAATAAGATTTAGAAAAACCCGATCATGAAAAAATCCACCCGGCCAAAGATCAAAGTAAAATGGGATGCCATTGACTGGTTTCTTGAGGGAACCGGATTCGTTGTCCTTCTGCTTCTTTTTGGTTTGCCTGCCTATTTTTATAAAGAACTTCCCGTCACCATTCCCGTGCATCACGGGTTTTACGGAACGCCCGATAATTTCAGCAGGAAAGGAATGATTTGGATCTTACCCGTGACCGGCCTGGTTATCTACATTGGGTTGGCAATTTTAAACCGTTTCCCCCACATTTTTAATTATCCGGTAGAAATCACACACGAAAATGCCCGAGAGCAATATAAAAAAGCCGGCCGGATGATACGCTTGCTGAATACAATCGTTATTGTTTCGTTTTGCTACATCACTTATGCGACAATAATGACGGCAAAACATAATGAAAACGGCGTGGGGAATTTCTTTATCCCGGTTTTTATCGTATTGATATTTATTGTGATGGGGGTTTACCTTTATAAATTTTCCCGGACAAAATCAGAAAAGTGAATATTTAACTTATTTCAGATATTTCCGCAAATCATCAAACTTCACAGGCTTGCCAATGATCTTTTTATCCTTGTCAAGCACAAAAAATGTAGGGGTAGCCACTACGCCGTACTCCTGAACAACGGGCCCCTCCCACCCTTTCAGTTCTCCGATGTTGATCCACTTGTATCCGTTTTCGGCGATGGCTTTTTCCAGGTCGTCTTTTGATTTATCAACGCTGACGGCAATAATTTGCAACTTACCCGTATTTTTGGGATCATAATATTCTTTCAACCTCGGAAGCGCCTCGTCGCAATGAGGACACCAGCTTGCCCAGAATACAAGGATTACCGTTTGCGCCTTTATATTGTACAAATGAACGGTATCCCCGTTCAGGTCAACCGTTTTAAAATCCGGCGCCGGCTGACCGATGGCCAGCTTTTTGATCAGCTCTATTTTGTTTTCAAGCTCTTTCTTCTTTTCCGTGTTCACACAAAACTCATTGAGCATATTTTTATCGGCAATGAATTTCAATCCTTTTTCAAACCCGATGTGTTCAAAACCGTTGAGCATAAAACCAATCACAAATTCATAGATCTGCTGGTCAACAAACGCCCTTTCCATGATGGTATCCACGGCGATCAGCAACTGGTCTTCCATTTCCTCTTTGGTCATTCCGGGATGCTGGTACAACCCCATATAGCTTATGATTTTAGAAGTCAGGATATTACTCCTGATAAGGGTTGTGTCCAGGAAGTCCATATCAGTGAAATAATGAGATTTCAGATAATTTTTCTGTTCATCTTTTGATAGCGCCGGATCGGCAAAAACAGGTTTGTCAACCCGGATATAACGGGCCGCCAGTGTATTCGGATTATTTTCGATCAAAGTCTCAACCTTTTGATCCAGAAAAGATTGCAATGCCCTGGCTTCATTGAGCGTCAGGGTATAAAAAGTATCTGATTTCGGATAGTATTGTAAAACAGGGTCCAGCAGATCGAGTTTGTAAAGCACTTCTCCTTTGGCAGACAGATAATTATAATAGATCATATTTTCGACCGATTCGATGATCTGTACCTGATCCTGGTCGCTGCTCCCGGTACTCACAAAACGGATATTTTCATTGTTAAAGATCAGCTCGATCATTTGTTTGGGACCGGTAATTACCGCATACTGGCCAACAGGAAAATCGTATTTCAGCTTAAATTCAAACGAGCCGGTCTGGTCGGTTCGGGCCGTGTCCACGATCTTCCGGTTATCTCCACGGATACGCATCAGGTACACATCTTCATTCGTTAAGCCGGGAACCGTACCGTCAATGGTATATTCCTGTCCAAAAGCCACAGCCGATACCAGTACCAGCAGAAAAGCCAATATATTTTTCATTTGTGTATTTTTAAATCTCATGCCAAAGATAGAATATCAAATAAATAAAGAATGAACATTACTCTTGTTTCCCGTTTGTTTTTCAAAGATTTTCAATTTTTTTATGAATTGTTTACCTTTGTAAGGTTCCGTTTGCGGGATTTCCATTTTAAACTTCATTGAACGAAAATCAAACCCATAAAATTGCCATTATGTCCGAGTCACAAATCCCATTCAATAAAAAAGGGCGGTTAGATTACAAATTTTATCTTGATGAGTTGGAACGGTTACAGATTGAACTTGTCAAGCTGCAATACTGGATAAAAGATACCCAGGCCAAAGTTGTGGTCATTTTTGAGGGCCGTGATGCCGCCGGCAAAGGGGGCGTAATCAAACGGATCACCGAAAAGCTGAATCCCAGGATTTGCCGTGTTGCCGCCCTGGGAGTTCCCACGGAAAAGGAAAAGACGCAATGGTACTTCCAGCGCTATATTCCTTATTTGCCTTCAGGAGGAGAAATGGTGTTGTTTGACCGTTCATGGTACAACCGTGCCGGCGTGGAACGGGTAATGGGTTTTTGTTCGGACGACGATTACTGGGAGTTTCTGCGTTCCTGTCCGAATCTGGAACGCATGCTCATCCGGTCGGGTATCATCCTCATCAAATTCTGGTTTTCCATCAGCATGGAAGAACAGGAGCACCGTTTTCAGGATCGCCTGAAAGACCCGACCAAAAGATGGAAATTGAGCGAGATGGATTTGAAATCACGTGATCTGTGGGTTGATTATTCCAAAGCCAAAGATGAAATGTTTGCCTATACCGATACAAAAATCTCCCCGTGGTATGTTGTCAATGCCGATGACAAACGGAAAGCCCGGCTCAATACCATCCACCATATACTGAATATTATTCCTTATGAAGACCAAACCCCGGAACCCATCGAACTCAAACCCAGAAAAATTCAAAAAGGGTATGTCCGTCCGCCCATGCAGGAACAGACTTTCGTGAAAGATTACTATCCTTATCCCGAAAAAGAAACAAATACCGAATAAAGTGCACCGCCCCGGCTTATCCGTCAATGAACCACGGGAGGAGGTATGGAGCCGGAATAGATATTGTCACAGTTTTTGCGGGTTGAATTGGCCAGATCCTTCCAGAAGCTGTCAATGGAAATACTGTATCTGCTGATATGTGACAGGGTTTCCGTTTCAGGGAATGCAAAAGGGCCGTTCATCTGTAAACTGACTGCCGGACATCCCGGTTTGTTTACCACTGAAATCATCACATCGTCGTAATCCGCGTTGACAAGGTCAAGATTACCCCTCAGGGCAATACGGTATCTGTCAGTAGCAAACGCCACATCTGCTGCATGTGCCTGTCCGCCACTTATTTTCCAGTGGGATACCATCCTGGTGACATTCTCGATCATAACGGAATCTTCGGATTGGAGGGGGGCAAAACGAATGTGCTTTGTGAAAACCGCACCAAAAGGACCGGAAGTAAACACGGCTGCTAATCCGGCTACATCAAATGTTTTTGAATCCAAATACCGTACGATGTCGTCGTCAAGCGAAATGCCCTGTAACAGCATTTTTTCACCTGTTATTTTTATCTCTCCTTTCATGCTGCTTAAAGCCTGTGTCCAGTTGAATGAATTGAAACTAATGTTCACGTCATAATCCACGTTACCAAAGAAAACATCATTTAAATGAGCCGCTTCCCTGAATTCTCCGATATCCAGACCAGCAATATGATTCTGAATGCTAACAAACAACGGTTTCTTTGTAAAATCAATAAGTATTCTGCCGTTTTGTCTCCCTTCAAAATAGTGATCCGACCGGGTCTGCACAACCGCTTTTCCCGACCGGAAATCCAGTTTCCATAGGATGGAATCCAGCCTCATATTGTTTAACCTGACCGAACGGATATGAACAGGACCCGAAAAATGAATGCTTTTTGCATTAAGCCGGCTTAACTCTCCCGAAATATTAACCTCATTCGTATTCACATCAATACCGCTGACAATCAGGGTATCGCCATGCTGGTAATCAAAATAGATCAGCCTTCCGTTTTTTATAATAAGATGACGCAGGGCGATTTGTCTTTTCTCTCCTGTCTTTACCGGTTTGCCGTTCCTTTTCATGTCAGGCAAATCAAAATTAAACAACCCGCTCTTATCAAAATCAAAAAAGACCTGCGGTTTTTCCAGCGTTAAACCTGTGATTTCCAAAACGGAATTAAACAACTGACTGCCGTTGACAGCAATTTCGGCTTTTTCAACCCTGACGAGGTAAGTTTCGTTATTGATAATCCGCAAATCGTTGATCACAAAACTTACACCGGGGAGCAACTTTAACGAAAGCGAGCCATTTATTTTCGTCTGATAACCAATTTCGTCCGAAAGAATATTTTCCAGGCGCGGCTTGAAATTGCTTATGGTAAAAGAGGCAGCCACATAAAGCCCGATAAATAAAACAAATAAAGATGATGAAAAACCAGACCAGGATCTTTGTTAATTTTTTCATAAGGTTAGCGTAATAACAGGAACAAAAATAATTTTATTTTTACATCTGTGCATTAGTCATGAGATTTAAAAAGTAACCATCACAACAATGAACACTAATAACTTTTCAATTTATGATTATCTCGTTTTCATTTTATATGCTCTTGTTATTCTTTCGGTCGGTTTATGGGTTTCGCGTGGAAAGAAAGGCGTGAAGAAAACCGCACAGGATTACTTTCTGGCCAGCAAATCTTTACCCTGGTGGGCCATTGGCGCCTCACTGATTGCCGCCAACATCTCCGCAGAACAAATGATCGGAATGTCAGGATCGGGAATGGCCATCGGCCTTGCCATCGCATCTTATGAATGGATGGCAGCTTTAACGCTCCTTATCGTCGGGAAATTCTTCCTGCCCGTCTTTATTGAAAAGGGTCTCTACACAATTCCCGAATTCATTGAGAAACGGTTCGGAACGACATTGAAAACGATCCTGGCCATCTTCTGGATTGCCCTTTTCATTTTTGTCAACCTGACCTCCGTATTGTTTCTCGGAGGCAAGGCTATGGATACCATTCTGGGTAACGGTGACGGCAGTATGATCTTTTCATCCATCGTTGCCCTGGCGTTGTTTGCTGCGGCTTATTCGTTGTATGGGGGGCTATCAGCCGTAGCCTGGACAGATGTCATTCAGGTCGCGCTGCTGATCATTGGCGGGCTGATCACCTCGTTTATCGCCCTCGACCATGTAACGCCTTCCGGTGGTGTGATCAACGGTTTTGTCCATGTTTATGAAACCGCCGGTGATAAATTTCACATGATCCTGAAAAAAG
>JAADID010000089.1 GCA_013151505.1 Chlorobiota bacterium
CGGTGTTGGAAGTCAGGCCGGTGGCTTTGTATATCGTGTCGGTGACGGTGACGGCAGCGTAGCCCGTGGTGTCGAAGCCTGCCGTGTCAACCATGATCTCCCAGGTGGCGGCAAAGCCGTTCTCCGTCCAGAGTAATCTTGCTGAAGTACGTGTGATGCTGTCTTCCCGCTGGTTCACGGGCGGGATACAGGGAATCGCCTCGTAACTGAAATTGTCAAGGTAAACCGATAATGCCGTGTCGCTCATGCCGTGTTTGAAAGCGATGTAAGTGTCCGCCAGCTTGTAGTTGGTGTCGAACATGATGGTGTATTCACGGTAAGTCGGCAGGATGGTCAGGGTATCATAGCCTGTGAAAGCCAGAGTGTCCGACGGGTTGCTCATGGTGCCGATGATCAGCGTGGTGGTATCCTGGTAGGTTCTTGCCATGAACCTGATCCGGTTGTCCTGCGCAGTCAGGTCCGAAAATTCCGGTGAAATAAGTAACAGCCAGGCATTCAGATCATTGTTATTGTGCATTATCACCGCATTATTTTGAGAATAAGACAGGGAATCCACCGTCCGGACAAAAGCAATTGTATCATTTGTGAACGACGACCAGCAGTTCGGTAACTCCGGAACCGTCTCATTATCAAAACCTTCATAATAGGAAGCAATATACGGTGTACATACTGTCTGGAAAGTAACCGGTCCTACCCACACGGAACTATCCCCCGATCCACAATTTGCGCGAACATACCAGTCATAATCGGTACCGGAGTTTAATCCTGTCCAGTGAAATGGATTAACACTGACCGAAACCGGAGTTCCCGTCAGAGTATCAAAACCTGCTGTATCCAGCATAATCTCCCAGGTTGTCGCATAACCGTTTTCCGTCCAACCCAGGTCAGCAGATGTATGATTGATATTGGCAACATACAAATCCGAAGGGGCCTCACACAAATAAACGGGATTGACCACAGGAGGTAACATCAGCGAATCCAGAAACTCCAGTGACAAATCCTGAAAAGCTTCAGGCATAGCATGTCCACCCGAATGCTCATAATATTTATATGGAATACCAATCTTATCCAATGTATCTTTGAAGGCCAGATTTCCTTTGTAGAATCGCATTTCATCATTTGTTCCAATGCCAAACAACAATCCCACGCTGTCTTGTGTGGTTAAGGTCTTGACCCGTACCGATAACTCCTGCACCATCCATTTGGAAAATACAGTATCAATCAGCTTGCAACTATCATCAAAAGGATACTCAACCACACGGGGATCAATATAGGTTTGGGGGGTGTTCAGATTAGGAGAAAACGCGCCGGCGCCCAAAAAGATGACTTTTGTAAAATGCCCCGTACTGTTATTATAACTGTAAAAATAAGGAGGCCCTGTATTTTCACTTTCAACCCCCTGTCTTAATGTATCAATGATCACATCAAGACCCAAAGGACTTGCATGTCCGGCAACGGCAACAAATTTTGTTTTTTGTTCTATCCCATACCTGAGCGCTCCGTAACCCCCCATGGACTCACCGATGATCCCGTGATATTTGCGAAAAGGCATCACCCTGTAATTCCCTTCCACCCACGGGATCAGGTCATCCATCATAAAATCCTCAAAATTACCCCAGACCGGTGAATTCATATACATGCTGCCATCAAAAGGGGCAGGGCTATTATCAGCGCAAACCATGACAATGGGATCAATGGTACCGGCATTGATCAGTTGTTCTGCATTATTGGCAATATTGAGTACCGCCCCCTGATCTTCGGCCCATCCATGCATATAAATAACAAACGGGTAATAAGTATCGGGATTTGTGCTGTAACCGGGGGGAAGATAAATATCAACATTGATCGTTGAGTCCAGGGCAGCGCTATAAAGGGATGTGTGTACAATATTTTGTCCGTAAAGGGTGTTCAGGCAAAAAGAAATGCCAATTAAAATCGTTACTATATAATTCGTACCCCGCATGTACTAATGATCATTGTTGCCAATATTAAATAATAACTAGTTTTGATTTACGACTTTACAATATTACAAAAATTATTGAAAAAACCAAAAAAATTTAACCTTCCTCTTTGTGCCGAGCTGGAAAATCCTCATCATCATTATCAGTTTTTTAAGTAAACCGTCCCCCTGTCAATCTGCACTTCATAAATTTCCGGATGTTCCCCTGCCGGTGTCTGATAACCCGATGTTACCATCTCCCTGAAGGCAGAAACATCGGGTTTTTTCACCAGATTCAGCGTACAACCACCGAACCCGCCGCCCATCATTCTTGCCCCCAATACACCGTCAGTTGACCGGGCTATTTCCACCAATTGATCCAACTCTGCACAACTTACCTCATATTCATCCCTTAATCCTACGTGAGAACTGTACATTTGTTTCCCAAACTCTTCATAATCATGTTCCAACAAAGCCTTGCACGACCGTTGCACACGCATATTTTCGTTTATGACAAAAGCACAGCGTTTAAATACGACAGGGTCCAGTTCGGATTTATATAATTCAAGCATTTCAGGTGACACATCCCGCAAAGCCGCTATGTGAGAATCATAACGCCTTAAAACTTCAACTCCTGCACGGCATTGCTGCCTCCGCTCATTGTATTCGGAGGAAGCCAGCGAATGTTTTACCCCGGTATCAACCAATACCCACAAATGTTCCTGAAAATCCAAAGGATAATACTCATAATCCAGCGTCCGGCAGTCTAATTTCAGCGCATGGCCTTTCCTGCCGAACATAACCGCAAACTGATCCATGATCCCGCACCGGACGCCGGCAAATTCATGTTCGGCTTTTTGTGAAAACTTTACCAGATCCAATGTTGAATAACCGACGTTAAAAATATGATTAAGGGCATAAGCCAGGCCGCTTTCGATGGCTGCCGAAGATGACATGCCTGCTCCTGCCGGTATATTGCCTCCGAAGACACAATCGAATCCGGGGACGGTTTTCCGGTCTTTAACAAACTGTGAAATAACGCCCAGCAGATAGTTTGCCCAATGGATTTCAACAGGTTTTAAACTACCGGTTGGCTGTGAATAATGCTCACCGAGATCGAAAGCATAAAAACGGTACTCATTTGTATCATTTGGCTTGACGGCAAACCAAATGGCCAGGTCAATGGCAGCGGGCAACACAAACCCGTCATTATAGTCGGTATGTTCACCGATCAGATTGATCCTTCCAGGCGACCTGAACAGAAAAGGGTTTTCCCCAAATAATTTTTCAAAGGACTCTTGTATTTTTTCTTTCATTTTTATTTTTTTACAGGTCATAAAAGTTCCTGCGCCGAACATTCATCTTAACAAAGTATTAACATAAGCCGCAATTTGCGAAAAACCGCAATCCATCCTATCTCAAAGTGGTGCAAATTAGAAAAATATACTTTAGTTTTGAACCGTTATAAATAAAAAGTACCATGAAAGTTATCCTATCACGAACTGTTTTAATGTTTTTCGCATTGATTTTAATTGTCCCTGCCTCCGGTCAGGAAAATGATTCTTTATTGTCCGGTAAAACCTTTTCCGGATTAAAATTCCGAAGCATCGGACCGGCATTTATGTCAGGCCGTATTGCAGATATTGCCATTGATCCTGTTGATGAAAACATCTGGTATGTTGCTGCCGGATCGGGTGGCGTATGGAAAACCGAAAATTCGGGAACAACCTGGAAACCGGTATTTAACCATCAGAAAGTTTACTCGATCGGCTGCCTGACCATTGACCCGACAAACCATCACGTAATTTGGGTCGGAACCGGCGAAAACGTGGGCGGACGTCACGTGGGTTACGGTGACGGCATTTATAAAAGCAGCGATGATGGCGAGCATTGGGTAAACATGGGTCTGAAAGAAACACAACACATCTCAAAGATCATCGTCCATCCTGAAAATCCTGATATTGTATGGGTTGCCGCACAGGGACCGCTCTGGAACAAAGGTGGGCAACGGGGCGTATATAAAACTGTTGACGGTGGAAAAACATGGAAAAAAGTTCTGGGCGACGAAGAGTGGACAGGGGCAACAGACATTGCCATTGATCCGCGAAATCCGAAACGCCTGTATGCAGCAACGTGGCAGCGACACAGGAATGTGGCTGCCTATATGGGCGGCGGACCCGGAAGCGGCATCTACCGTTCCGAAGACGGAGGCGAAACGTGGATCAGGTTGAAGAAAGGCCTTCCTACCGGAAATATGGGAAAGATCGGACTGGCCGTCTCCGCCCAAAACCCGGACGTCGTTTATGCAGCCATCGAACTCGACATCAGGACAGGTGGGGTATTCAAATCCACAAACCGCGGCGCTTCATGGACAAAACAATCTTCGGCAGTTTCCGGCGCCACCGGGCCGCATTATTATCAGGAATTGTATGCCGATCCGCACAGGTTCGACCGGATTTACCTGTGTGATGTAAGAATACAGGTTTCGGATGACGGCGGCAAAACTTTCAGGCGATTACAGGAGCAAAAGAAACATTCGGATAATCACGCCATTGCTTTTAAGGCAAAAGCCAAGGATTATCTGCTCGTGGGAACGGACGGCGGGCTGTACGAAACTTATGACCTCGCAAAGAACTGGCGATTCATTGCCAACCTGCCGCTTACACAGTTTTATAAAGTGGCTGTTGACGATGCTTACCCCTTCTACCACATCATCGGCGGGACGCAGGATAACAGTACGGAAAGAGGCCCGTCACGCACAGACAAATGGCAGGGTATCACCAATGAAGACTGGGAAGTTATCCTTGGTGCCGACGGACACCAGCCGGCAACCATTCCGGAAAAGCCGAATCTGGTCTATGCCGAATGGCAGGAAGGGCACCTGAACCGGATAGACCTGACTACAGGAGAAATTGTTTCCATTCAGCCCCAACCCGGTCCGGGAGAGGGTCATGAAAGATATAACTGGGATGCCCCTGTGCTGGTCAGCACTCATTCCGAAAGCCGGGTTTATTATGCATCACAACGTGTTTGGCGTTCAGATGATTACGGCGATAGCTGGACACCCATATCGGGCGACCTGACCCGGAACGAGGAAAGACTGACCCTTCCTATCATGGGTAAAAAATGGGGATACAATGCTCCGTGGGATGTGTATGCCATGTCGGAATTCAATACCATCACCTCACTGGCAGAATCGCCATTGGAGGAGGGATTAATTTATGCAGGTACCGATGACGGGTTGATCCAGGTAACAGAAGACGGCGGCGAAAACTGGCGAAAAATCAATGTGGGAGACCTTCCCGGTGTTCCCGGAACAGCTTTTGTCAACGACATCAAAGCCGATCTTTTTGATGCCAACATAGTTTATGTGGTACTTGATAACCACAAATACGGTGACCTTACACCTTATCTGCTGAAAAGCACAAACCGGGGTAAAAGCTGGAAATCCATCCGCAGTAATCTGCCGGATAAAACACTGGTCTGGAGGATTGTGCAGGATCATAAAGATGCCAACCTGATGTTTATCGGTACCGAATTCGGAATCTATTTTACAATAGACGGCGGTGGACGGTGGATCAAACTCACAGGCGGTTTACCAACTATTTCATTCCGTGACCTGGCCATCCAGCGCCGTGAAAACGATCTTATCGGGGCTTCGTTCGGCCGCAGCTTTTATGTGCTGGATGATTATAGTCTCTTACGCCATATTTCAACAGACCAGCTTAAAGAAGAAGCCACACTGTTCCCTTTGCGTGATGCCATGTGGTATATCCAGCGTATGGGAAAAGGTTCACAGGGCGCTGCTTTTTTTACCGCTCCGAATCCGCCTTTCGGAGCGCAGTTCACCTATTATCTCAAAGACGGTTACAAAACAAAAAAATCAGTCAGGGAAGAAAAAGAGAAAAAGCTGAACAAACAATTCAAGGATGTGGAATTCCCTTCGTGGGATGAACTGGAATCAGAACGCATGGAAAACAAACCGGTTGTGTGGCTCACGGTGAAAGATACCGAAGGCCATGTTATCAGGCGAATAAAAGGCCCCGTTTCCAAAGGGTTTCACCGTATCTCATGGGATTTAACTTACCCTTCCGACAGAGCCATTGACATTCATTCCAAACCTTTCAAACGCGAAAATTACTGGAGACAGAACGGAGCCATGGTGGTTCCCGGAACATATACGGTATCGCTTTCAAAAGAAATTGACGGGGTGGTGACCAACTTGTCGGAACCTGTTACATTTAAAGTGGTTCCCATAAGACAGGGTGTGCTTAAGGGGGCTCCTCCCGAAGAAACCGTCGCCTTCTGGAAAAAAATCCAGAAACTTTGGGGCGATGTTTCAGCCACTTCATTGTCATTGAAAAATGCAATTAAAGAAATCAATGGCATGCAAAGCGCCCTTACCCTGTCGGAGGCCGAGCCGGGTAATCTGGATAAACAGGTTGACAAGCTCAGGCTGGAATTGCTGAAGTTAGATGCCCGGCTGAACGGGAATAAGTCGAAAGACCAGATTGGCGCAAAATATCCGCCAACCGTAAAAAACCGTTTACAGGCAGCTTATACTGTTGTCAATAATTCAACCTACGGACCGACGGAAACGGCAAAGATGAGTCTTAAAATTGCACAGGACGATTATAAAACAATAAAATCGGAACTTGATAATATTGTGGATAACAAATTGCCCGCTTTGAAAAAAGAGTTGTTGGATGCCGGAGCGCCGGTGGTGGAGTAAAACGGTGAATTTAATTGCTGCCCACACAATAACACAAGTTTAATTCCAAGGCATCTCTATGCGGGTTATCAGGTAAGGATGCCGTGGGAGTCCTAAGGCTATGAAACAACAATTTTAACCCAAAATTGTCATTTAAAAATTTAATTAAATAACGTGAGTTCGGTATCAAAACGAGTTTGTTTTGATTTAAATTTCAATACAAAGTCGTGTACTTCTTATTAATGTAAATCAAACATTTGAGTTAATTAGTCGAAAAATCAGCAAATAAATATCTTTCTAATTACCCACCCCTTAATCCCCTCCCGAGAGGGGAATATCGGAATTTATTTGCTGATTTTTC
>JAADID010000346.1 GCA_013151505.1 Chlorobiota bacterium
GAAAAATGCCAGATTTTGGTGCCTTTCCCTATTTCGCAGCCCTCGTCAATGACCGCGGTTTCGTGTGCAAAATATTCGGTGTTCATGGATTATGATGTATTATTATTTGTTCAATTATTTAATTTATCCGTTTCCCAATTTTCCGGATTGTTGATAATATAATTCGATATCCGTTTGTAACCATTTTCATCACGTATAATCCGATCCCAATACCGCAATTGCCATAACCGTTTTTCAAACCGTGGCCAATTTTTGGTTTTAACACCACGAATATATTCGTTGGTTGTCATGGTTTTAAACCAATCCATCATATCAAATATTGATGCGTTGAATTTTTTGTTTTCGGGGCCGTATGGTGATTTGGAATGTGCGTTTTTTTCGGGATGCCCGTCGTATTCGGGACGTCCACGGAATGGACGCCCACGGAGGGACGTCCCTCCGTGGGCGTCCGATGTGTGGGCATTCCGCACGGGATCGTCCGTTCCGTGGACGTCCCGTGGGTTTCCCATTATTTCGATAATACAATGAAAATGATTGGGCATAACGACATATTCACGGCATTTTACATTGGGATATTTGTTTTCCAATTCAAAATACCATTTTTCAATCATTTTTCCGGAATCATTCAACATCATTTTTTTATCCGTGGTTTTCCCAAACAAACATTTACGGTTTTGAACACAAATTGTGATATAATATTTCCCCTTTTGGGAATAATCATATCCTTTCAACCGGATCGAACGACGATGATGTATTTTGGGGTTATAAACCATATAATAATATTTCTCTATTCTCTCATCAACCCTCATCCCACAAACTCCAACACCGCCTCCGTAATCTCCTTCTGCATTTCTTCCGTCAATTCCGTATGAATGGGGAGAGACAAAACGGATTTCGACAATGCCTCGGTTACAGGGAAATCGCCTTCCTTGTATCTCGGGTCAATGTATGCTTTCTGCATGTGCAGCGGTACCGGGTAATAAACCGCCGAGGCGATGCCTTTTTCCGCCAGATGTTTCATCAGCCCTTCACGGTCAACATCTTTCAGTACCAACGTGTACTGATGAAAAACATGATTGGTGAATGAAGCTGTAACCGGGGTCTTGATTTTCGGATTGTCCGCAAATGCCTGGTTGTAGTAATTTGCTGCCTGATGTCGTGCCGTGTTGTATTCGTCCAGATGTTTCAGCTTGATATCCAGCACGGCTGCCTGAATGCTGTCTAACCGCGAGTTCACCCCGATATAATCGTGATAATACCTGACCTTCATGCCGTGGTTGACAATGGCTCTCATTTGCTCAGCAAGCTCATCATTATCGGTGAAGATAGCTCCTCCGTCACCGTAGCAACCCAGGTTTTTCGAAGGAAAAAATGAGGTACAGCCGATGTCGCCGATGGTTCCTGCTTTTTTCACATTGCCACTGTTATAACAGGTATATTCGGCGCCAATGGCCTGGGCGGTATCCTCCACAACGTAAAGGTTGTGCTTTTTAGCAATTTCCTTGATGGCATGCATGTCGGCGCATTGACCGAAAAGATGTACCGGGATAATGGCTTTTGTTTTCGGCGTGATGGCTTGCTCAATGGCTTTGGGAGCGATGTTGAAAGTGTCAGGATCAACATCCACCAAAACAGGTGTTAACTTGAGCAGGGCAATGACTTCTGCTGTGGCGATAAAGGTAAATGAGGTTGTGATCACCTCATCGCCCGGCTGAAGGCCCAGCGCCATCAAAGCCACCTGAAGTGCATCCGTACCGTTTCCGCAGGGAATGACGTGTTTGATGTCCAGGTACTCCTCAAGGTTCTTTTGAAAAGTTTTCACAGCCGGGCCGTTTATGAAAGCAGCCGAGTTAAGGACTTCGCCGATGGCCGCATCTACTTCGTGTTCGATTTTCCGGTACTGACCCACAAGGTCAACCATGGGATATTTGATCATACTTTGGCTTTTATTTGTTTTTCTTTGGCTGGCAAAGGTAGATAAAAAGGGCTGAATAGTCATTGTCTTTAGGTGATTTTGACCAGTGATTTTTTGGTCAAAAGATCAGGCATACCCATAATTCAAATTATTATCTTTGCAGGAAATTGTTATTGATGAGAAAAAAGTTAGCTGTATTGCTTATCGTGGCTTTCATGGCAGGACAATTGATGGCCCAGCGTGATGTGAGAGATACAACAGTAGCGGCATTCATTCCTTATTTTTCTTATGCCTTTCAGTTGCCGGGAGGGGATATAGCTGACCGATACGGAAATAATTCAACCATCGGCGGCGGTTTGTTTTATAAAACAAGAAAAAACCTGCTTTTCTCGGCGGATGTTAATTTTATCTTCGGAAGCCAGATCAAAATTGCCGACACGGTGTTGAGCATGGTTGAAACACAGGATGGGCATATTATTGACGGAAACGGGGTTTATGCTCAGTATGCACTGTATGAAAGAGGATACAGCATCAATTTCAGGATCGGGAAAATATTCACAGTGCTTAATCCCAATCCCAACTCCGGTATTCTGGTCATGGGGGGGCTGGGTTATCTTGTCCACCGCCTGAAAATTGACAACCAGTATCGCACAGCGCCGCAGATTTCCGGCGATTATGCAAAGGGATATGACCGCCTTACCGGAGGCATCACGATAAGTGAGTTTGTCGGTTATTATTTCATGGGCAGAAAACGGGTGTTGAATTTTTATGGTGGTTTTGAATTTTATCAGGCTTTTACACGCAGCCGGCGCGATTATGTTTTCGACCAGATGAAAAAAGACAACAACAATTATATTGATCTCTTTTACGGAATAAAAGTGGGCTGGATGATCCCCATTTACAATCGTGCACCTGATAAGTATTACTATCATTAGTTATGCGTTATTTATATAACCTTTTTGTTTTCATCTATTATCTAACCATAAGGTTTTACGCACTCTTTAATGTCAAAGCAAGGAAATGGGTGAAAGGGCGCGGGCATTATTTTTCCCGGTTGAAAGAAATTATACCGGAAAAGGAAAAACTTTTATGGATCCATTGTGCCAGCCTGGGAGAGTTTGAGCAGGGCAGGCCTGTCATGGAGGCGTTGCGGGTACATTATCCCGACCACAAAATTTTGCTTACCTTTTTTTCACCTTCGGGATATGATATAAGAAAAAATTATCAGGGCGCCGATTATGTTTTTTATCTCCCCATTGATACACGGCGGAATGCCAAAAAATTTGTCAGGATCACCAACCCCCGAATGGCCTTTTTTATCAAATACGAGTTCTGGTACAATTACATCAATGAACTTTCAAAAAATAAAATCCCTTTGATATTCATTTCCACTGCTTTCCGCAGGTCACAATATTTTTTCTATCCCTGGGGAAAATGGGCGCGAAAACAATTGCAGAAAGTGACATGGTTTTTTGTACAAAATCAGGATTCTCTCGATTTACTGAACAGGATACGGGTGTATCATGCCGACGTGGGTGGCGATACACGTTTTGACAGGGTGGTGAGGCTGGCAGGTGAATACCGGGATATTCCGAAAATAAGCCATTTTAAAAACAACCTGCCGCTGATTGTGGCCGGTAGTACATGGCCTGCTGATGAAGATGTCCTGCTGGAATTGCTGAAAAATTCCAAAGATGATTTCAAGCTTCTGATCGCTCCCCATGAAATTCATAAAGAACATATCAACGAGTTGACGCGAAAATTTTCCGGATTTCAACCCCTGCTTTTTTCACAAGCCGATACAAGCAGCTTATTAAATTCCAGGGTACTTATCATTGATAATATCGGTTTGTTGTCGCACCTTTACCGATATGGAACGCTCGCATACATTGGTGGTGGATTCGGTGCGGGAATACACAATATCCTGGAGGCAGCCACTTACAACAAGCCGGTAATCTTCGGGCCTAATTATCATAAATTCATTGAAGCCAAAGAGCTTTTGGAATCGAATGGCGCTTTTGTTATCCATGGTGCTGATGAACTTTCCGAAACTGTAAAAGATCTTCTGAATAACAAAGAAAAATACGATCATGCATCACAAACAGCCGGAAAGTATGTGAAATCCAATACCGGCGCTACCCGGCTCGTGATTGATAAAGTGGCCGAATTTCTGGTTTCATACTGATTTTCTTTAAAAACCGGTTTTAACAGCCGGCCAACAGGATGAAAAAATGTTAAATTCCCTGCTAATTCAGCATTGTTGGACAAATTACTTTTTTAATTAATACCTTTGTCTCCTTTATTTATTAACATTAAAATTTATCGGAATGGATACAATTATAAAAAAAGCTTTACGAAAACCCACTGCTGCTGACACCGCTTATCTTGTAAAAGGGGTACAGGATTTAAAAGCGTTGAACCTGGATGAGCGGGAAATGGAATATGTTAAAAAGGAGCATCGGGCAAAACGGAATGTTATTGGGATAAACAGGTATAAAAACCGCCTGTATGTTGTTTTTAATGTTTTAAACGGTGTAAGATCAAAAAGACTGGAAACGAGCCGTAAAAACGGTGCGGATGTGGAGGCCATGTTGAATAAGGCCAAAATCGAAAGGGTTGTTGTTTACCCGGTGAATTCAACAATTGAAGAGAGTCTGGCATTTGCCGAAGGATTGCTGCTTTCCAATTATCAGTTTTTAAAATACAAAAAGGATGCGGCGAAAAAAGCCAACAGCCTGAAAGAACTGGATATCTATTCGGATGAAATTACAGAAGGCCATATCAATGAGTTGAGTCTAATCGTTGACTCAGTTTACAAAGTACGTGATATGGTCAACGAGCCTGTAATGGAGCTGAACGCAACAAAATTTGCGGAAGAGATCAAAAAGATGGGAGTTGAATCCGGGGCAAAAGTCGAGGTGTTTAACAAAAAGAAAATAGAATCGTTGAAAATGGGCGGCTTGCTGGCTGTAAACCAAGGCAGCATTGACCCGCCGACATTTACTATCATGGAATGGAAACCGGGAAAGGCACTGAATAAAAAACCTGTCATCCTGGTGGGAAAAGGTGTTGTGTACGACACGGGTGGATTAAGCCTGAAACCGACCAATTACATGGATACGATGAAATGTGACATGGCCGGAGGAGCTGCCGTTGCGGGCGCGATTTATGCCATTGCCAGGGCGAAGCTGCCGGTTTATGTGATCGGCCTGATTCCTGCCACCGACAATCGCCCCGACGGAAATGCCTATACGCCGGGTGATGTCATTACCATGTATGACGGTACGACGGTGGAAGTACTTAACACTGATGCAGAGGGCAGAATGATACTGGCCGATGCGCTGAGTTATGCAAAAAAATACAAACCGGAACTGGTTATTGACATTGCCACCCTGACAGGCGCTGCCATGCGCGCAATAGGACGGCAGGCCATGGTGGGGATGAAAACAAAAGCCGAAGCGGATTTTGAAATGCTGAAAAAATCGGGTGATTATGTTCATGAACGAGTTGTGGAATTTCCACTCTGGGATGAATACAAGGAAGACCTGAAATCGGAAATCGCTGACATGAAAAACATTGGCGGTACGGATGCAGGCGCCATTACGGCAGCAAAATTCCTTGAGCATTTTACCGATTACCCATACATACATCTTGATATTGCAGGGCCTTCCTGGTTCAGTAAAAAAGAAAGTTACAATACGGCAGGCGGTTCAGGAGTCGGCGTCAGGCTTTTCTACGATTTTATCAAGGCGAAAGCCAATCGTTAAAAATCTGTAAACCATCTTGAACTTTTGGAGGGTTTTTTGTATTTTTAACGAAACATATAATAACACGCCATGCCATACGATCTGATGACATATTTTGACCAGCGGTTTTCAAAGGCAACTAAAAAACCGGTAATAAAAGAACCCGGCCCGTTTATCACTATTTCGAGGGAAACAGGTTGCAATGCCACAGCGATTGCCCAGGAACTGATTAAAACCCTGAAACAGTATGGAAAAACCTGGCAATATGTCAATAAGGAAATATTGGAAGAATCGGCTCGTGAATTAAACCTTAAAGAATCAAAGATTGAGCATATTTTTGACTCCAGGGCAAGAACACACCTGGACGAAATATTGGATGCTCTTTCCAGCCGTTATTACAAAAACGATAAAATGGTCCGGAAAACCATTTCCGAGGTTTTGCGTCATTTTGCCCGGGAAGGAAATATAATCATTGTCGGCAGGGCAAGTGTGTCCACAACAAGAGATATTGACAACGGTTTGCACATCCGGCTTGTGGCTCCGTACGAATGGCGGGTCAATTCGTTGAAAAAAAGAAAAGCTTTCGAAAATACGGATGTGGAAGCTTTTATTAAAGAACACGATGAAAAAAAGAAAAGGCTCATCGAACAATTCTGCGGTAAAAAATTCCATGAAGTTTATTTTGACCTGACGATAAACCGTGAAACATTCAACACACGGCAAATTATCGCCATGATTGTCGAAGCCATGAAGCTGAAAAATCTCCTTTAAATGACAAAGTAAAAAACAGGACAAGATAAAATCACAGATAAAAAATGACGATTTGAATAAAATCCAGGAATGAATTTAATAGAAGCAAATGGATTAACGGCTATTTATAAAACACCCTGAAAGCAATGAACCAACGACCTGCCAAATTCTGATTTCTAATTTCTCAAATCTGATTTCCTTATAAATAAAATCGTACTTTTGGCACCGTCAATTCATTTTAAGACTGAAAATGAAAAAAGTATTTTTTATCATTCTTTTTATCGCAGGGATTTTCATCTTTCAGCGTTGCAGTACGGATGTTGACCTGTATGCCGGTTACAAGGATATTACGATCGTTTACAGTTTGCTGGATTATGCCGAAGACACCGTTTGGATAAAAATAACGCGTGCATTCAATGGTCCGGGAGATGTCCTGGAAATGGCAAAGAATCCCGATTCCAGTAACTATCCGTTTAAACTCGATATCACCCTTACCGGCCATGTTCCGGGTGGCGACCTGCCGGCAATAAAGTTTGATACGCTGACCATAAAAAATAAAAGAGCCGGTGATTCGATCTTTTATTACCCTGACCAGCTATTACAGCGTTGCAACACTGAACAGGGATGCTTCTTATCGCCTCAGTATGAATATCAGTGGGAAAGAGGTGAAATCGGAAACCCCATTGGTTAACTCATTCAGTGTGACCAGGCCGCGAAATACCATTGATTTTACACGGGATGGGACGATTGAATGGATTTCGGCAAAAGACGGCAAGCGATATGAAGTGTCTTATATTTTTAATTACAGGGAATTACTTCCCGGCAGCCAGGATACGGTGAATAAACAGATCAGTTATTATGT
>JAADID010000348.1:0-9537 GCA_013151505.1 Chlorobiota bacterium
GTGTGGCGTTTATCCCTAAATTTGGGGCATTAAAAATTCGTTCTGTTGTATATTGATTGGAGAGAGATTGTTTGATGGTGCAGTGGGTGCAATTGGTGGAATGATGGAAGGTTGGATGGTTGGATGGTTGGCATGGTGGAATGATGGATGAATGGAAGGTTGGATGGTTGGATGAAGAAGAATGGGATGGGGACTGAAGATTGAAGACTACCGACTGGAGACTGCGGAATGGAGACTATTTAACAGATTGACGCAGATTTTCGCTGATTGGTTATGATTCAAGACCTGTTGAAGACTGCCGACTGCCTGCCCGCCGGAGCAGCGTAGGAGGGAAGACTGCTGACTGAAGACTGACTATTAGTGATTGGTGAGGTGGATTATCCCACTATATCCCGAAGCATGTAACCTGAAACAACATCAAACTTCAAACTTTAAACTTCAGACTTTAAACTTTAAACTGATATTCCATGCCTGAAAAGAAAAAGCTTTTCCTGCTGGATGCCATGGCGCTCATTTACAGGGCGTATTTCGCTTTCAGCAAAAATCCGAGGATCAATTCCAAGGGTTTCAATACTTCTGCCATTCTGATTTGCCAATACCCTTTACGATGTCCTGAAAAATAACAAACCCACACACATCGGAGTAGCTTTCGATATGATGGTTCCTACAGTAAGGCATGAAGATTTTCTGGAATACAAAGCCAACCGCGAGAAAATGCCGGAAGATATTTCGGCTTCACTGCCTTACATTACCGAACTGATCAAAGGATTCGGCATTCCGTTTCTCGGCGTGGACGGCTATGAAGCGGATGATGTGATCGGTACCCTGGCAAAGAAAGCGGAAAAAGCAGGATTTGTTACTTACATGATGACCCCCGATAAGGATTTCGGGCAATTGGTTTCGGAAAATATTTTTGTTTATAAACCGGCCAGAATGGGCAACAAAGCCGAAGTCTGGGGCATCAAGGAAGTTTGTGAGCGATACGGTATTGAAAGGCCGGAACAACTGATAGATATTCTCGGCCTGTGGGGTGATGCTTCGGATAATATTCCCGGAGTTCCCGGTATAGGAGAAAAAAGGGCCAAAGAACTGATTGCACAGTTCGGCTCTGTTGAAAACCTGTTGAAGAATACGGATAAACTAAAAGGAAAAATAAGAGAGAACCTCGAGAAATATGCCGACCAGGCACTGATGTCAAAACAACTGGCTACCATCATACTGGATGTGCCCATCGAATTTGAAGAAGAAAAGCTGAAAATGAGCGATCCCGATCCTGAATTACTGAAAAAACTGTTTGATGAACTTGAATTCAGGACGTTTGCAAAACGGTTCTTCACCGACCTGTCTTTAAAGCAGGGCGCTGCTGCGATTCAGGCGGAGTTATTTGCTGGCACGGAACAAACAGAAGAAAAGGGGGAAATAAAAACGCTGGAAAACACACCGCATACATACCATCTTGTCCAATCGGAAAAAGAAATTGATTCACTGGTTAAAAAACTGAAATCCATCACTGAAGTATGTTTTGATACAGAAACAACAGGACTCGATCCGAACAATACCGAACTGGTGGGGATGTCGTTTGCCATCAAGCCCCGTGAGGCATGGTACATAGCCCTGTCTGATAATTATCACGACGCACAAAAAACCGTTCAACAATTCACTCCCGTTTTTTCAAACACGAAGATCGAAAAGATCGGACAAAACATTAAGTTTGACATTTCGGTTTTGAAATGGTATGATGCAGAGGTAAAAGGCCCCATCTTCGACACGATGATCGCCCATTACCTGCTCGCCCCCGACCAGAAACACAGCATGGATTACCTGGCGGAAACTTACTTACACTACCGTCCCGTTCCCATTGAGAATTTAATAGGAAAAAAAGGAAAAAACCAGTTAAGCATGCGGGATGCGGAGATTGATGTGGTCAAAGAATATGCTGCCGAGGATGCGGATGTCACGTTGCAGCTTAAAAAAGTGCTGCTTCCCGAGCTGGAAAAAACGGGGACTTACGACCTGTTCCGGAAAATAGAAATGCCGCTGATCCCCGTGCTGGCATCCATGGAAGCCGAAGGGGTGAAATTAGATATAGAAGCCCTGAATGAATTCAGTAAGAAACTGGAAAAATATATCGGCGAGACCGAGAAAAATATTTTTGAAATGGCGGGGACCGAATTCAATATTGCCTCACCGAAACAACTGGGCGAAATTCTTTTTGAACGGTTGAAAATCTCCTCCAATCCTAAAAAGACCAAAACCGGCCAGTATTCCACAGGCGAGGATATCCTACAGCGGCTGGTTCATAAACATCCGATTGTAAAAGAAATCCTGGAATACCGCTCGCTGACCAAACTGAAATCCACCTACGTGGACACATTGCCCTTGCTCGTAAACAAACGTGACGGCAGGATACACACTTCATACAACCAGGCGGTGGCAGCCACCGGGCGGTTAAGCTCAAACAATCCGAACCTGCAAAATATTCCGATACGCACCGAAAGGGGAAGGGAGATCAGAAAAGCATTTATCCCGCGAAATGGAGACTATGTGCTACTCGCTGCCGATTACTCACAGATCGAGCTGCGGATCATTGCCCATCTGAGCGGCGACAAGAACATGATCGAGGCATTCAAACACGGGCAGGATATTCACACCGCCACCGCTGCCAGGGTTTTCGGGGTTAAACCGGAAGAAGTAACACCGGAAATGAGACGCAATGCCAAAACGGTGAATTTCGGGCTGATCTACGGCATTTCTGCTTACGGTTTATCCCAGCGGCTGAACATTCCGAGGAAAGACGCAGCGGAAATCATTGATAACTATTTCAGACAATATCCCGGTGTGAAAGCGTACATGGACAAACAAATTGAATTTGCCCGGAAACACGGCTATGTGGAGACCATCATGGGCAGGCGGCGCTACCTGAAAGATATTAATTCGGCCAACGCAGTGGTCCGCGGTTTCGCCGAACGGAATGCCATCAATGCACCCATCCAGGGATCATCTGCCGACATGATCAAGATCGCCATGATCAATATTTTCGAAGCCTTCAACAAAAAGAACTTCAAATCAAAAATGATCCTCCAGGTGCACGACGAACTGGTTTTCGACACCCATAAAGATGAAGTGGAGTCTGTCCAAAAAATCGTCCGCGACAAAATGGTCAGTGCCATCAAACTCGACGTTCCCATCGTGGTGGACATGAACACAGGAAAAAACTGGTTAGAAGCACATTAGAGTTGATGAGGAGTTGTGGTCATTGGATAACTGTTTATCAGTTAATGGAGAACGGAAAACGGGAGATTGGAATAAGGGAAGATGGGTTGGTTTTAAAATCACGCTGAAACGGTAAGCTGTGAATTTTGAACAGTAAACACTAACTCTGCTTTGAGCGTCCCGTATAAAGCTATTATTTTGAATCAATCCGAACTTCTTCCATTCAATACAACACCCGCCGTAATTAAAATTCTGAATTATCTTTGACGCATCAAGAAATAACAGACAATGTACAAATACCTGTTCGGTCCCGTCCCTTCCCGCCGCCTCGGTATGTCGCTGGGTGTGGATCTGGTGCCCAAAAAAGTATGCTCGCTCAATTGTGTTTATTGTGAAGTAGGCCGCACAACCAGACTAACTACCGAGCGCAGGGAATACATTTTATATGATAAAGTTGTTAACGAACTTGAACATTATTTCCATAACAACCCGGATCCCGATTACATTACTTTCTCCGGGTCGGGTGAGCCGACGCTGAATATCAGAATAGGTGATGTGATCAATTATGTAAAACAGCACAAACCCGGTATTCCTGTTGCCGTACTGACAAACGGAACATTATTAAACGACAAAAAGGTAAGGGCTGAACTGATACAGGCCGATGTGATATTACCGTCGCTGGATGCCGCCATACAAAACGTTTTTGAGAAAATAAACAGGCCTGCCCCTGCTTTAACTGTTGAACAATATATTGAGGGACTGGTGGAATTCAGAAATGAGTTTCCCGGAAAGATATGGCTGGAGGTTCTCATCATTCCGGGGTACAATGACAGTCCTGATGATTTAACGGCATTAAAACAGGCCTTCGCAAAGATCCATCCCGACAGCATTCAACTGAATACTCTTGACCGTCCCGGCGTGGTTGAAAACCTCCGTGCAGCCACACGGGCAGAATTACAACACATCGTTAATTTCTGGCAGCTTGACAACGTGGAAATCATTGCGGCAGCGCCACAACGTAAAAATATTCTTTCTTACCGCCAGGATACCGAATCGGCTATTTTAGGAACCATCGCACGCAGGCCCTGCACACCGGATGACCTTGTAAAAATGCTTGGACTGCACATCAACGAGGTAAACAAATACCTTGATGTGCTGGAACACGAAAATAAAATTCAGGCAACCCTGGAAGAACGGGGCGTGTTTTATTCCATTCGGGGTGACCTGCCACCTGCCAACGGCTAATTTATACTGAGTTAAAATACCTGTGATTAACTTCCCCTTTCACGAATTTAATTTGTGAAGAAATAACACCTGATCATTGAAAAAGAAATACTTACGAACAGGCTGTCTGCGCAACCCTGATAGGTGTTAACTAATTAACAATCACCTGTTTATTTATACCCAAAATAAATTAGCATACAACACATAGGATGCGTTTCTATATTATGATAAATAACATACTTTTGCCGCGTTTTTCCATATCATTAATATAAAATAATTGTATTATGGACTTGTCAGTCAATTATTTAGGCCTTAAGATCAGGAACCCCATTGTTGTAGGTAGCTGTAGCCTGACTTCCTCTCTGGAAAACCTGAAAAAAATAGAAAGCAGCGGTGCCGCAGCCGTTGTGCTGAAATCAATCTTTGAAGAGGAAATTTACAATGAGTATCGCAGCATTCTTGAAAAGGAAAAAGACCTTGAATTTCCGGATACCCGTTTCCTGGATTATTATGATTACAAGATCAAACAAGATAACATCAACAACTATCTGAATCTGATCAAAGAAGCAAAAAAATCCATCAACATCCCTGTCATCGCCAGCATCAACTGTGTGAGCGACCACGAATGGAACTTTTTTGCCAAAAAGCTGCAGGATGCCGGTGCCGATGCCATTGAACTGAACCTGTTCATCCTGCCTTCCGATTTTTCAAAAACGTGTACGGAAATTGAGAACATCTATCTGCGCATCATTGAAAAAGTCAAAAATGCCGTGAGTATTCCGGTGTCTGCAAAAATGAGTTACTATTCGGCTGACCTCGCCGCTTTTGTAAAAAGGATTTCGGAAACCGGCATTGACGGGGTTGTCCTTTTCAACCGGTTTTTCCATCCCGATTTCGATATTGAAAACTTCAAAATCGTTCCTTCCAATGTGTTGAGCCGTTCTTCCGATCTGGCCATCTCGCTGCGGTGGATGTCCATCCTTTCGGGACGCATTGGCTGCGACCTGATTGCCTCCACCGGTGTGCATGACGGCGCTTCGGTGGTCAAAGAAATACTGGCCGGAGCCGATGCCGTTCAGGTGGTTTCGTCACTCTACAAACAGGGAATTGAATATGTCGGCGAAATGCTCGATGATTTCCTCTCGTGGATGGAACGTCACAACTTTGAGAAAATTGACGATTTTAAAGGAAAAATGAGCCAGGTCAACAGCCCCAACCCTGCCGAATACGAAAGGGTTCAGTTCATGAGATATTTTGAAGGCAAAAAATATGACTTTGATTAACCACAAAAACATTTTGACATGAAAGAACTCACATTCAACGAAAAACTGGAACGGTTTATCCTGAACTGGTTGTTTCTGATGATCGTCTGGGTGGCTTTCACCACATCTTTTGCAGTGGCGGAACTGGTAACAGGAGCCATCGTTTCAATGATCATTTCGCTGTTATCCATCCGGATGTTTACCTGTTGTAAACTTTCAATCCTGGCGCCGAAACGTATTTTTTATATGATCGTGTACTTTTTTGTTTTTATCATCGCACTAATCAAAGCAAATTTTGATGTGGCCCGCCGGGTACTGACCCCTTCGCTGCCCATCAATCCGGGAATTGTCAAGTTTAAGACCAAACTGAAGACCGATTATTCCAAAATGGTGCTGGCCAACAGCATTACGCTGACTCCGGGAACCCTCTCGGTGGATATTATTGACGACACCTTTTATATTCACTGGATCGACGTGAAAACGACAGATCCTGAAAAGGCTTACAAGGACATTGCCTGGCAATTTGAAAAAATCCTGTTAAAAATCTTCTAATTATGATCTATATCATTTATATATCATTCAGTTTTATGATCGTGGGCCTGCTCCTTGCAGCCATACGGTTCATCAAAGGGCCGACCGCCGGTGACAGGACGGTAGCCCTCGATACGCTGACCACCATACTGGTGGCAGGGCTGGTGCTGCTCGGATATGTTTTCGGGCGTTACATCTACCTTGATGTGGCCCTGGTTTACGGCGTGCTCGGTTTTATCGGAGTGATTGTCATTGCAAGATATCTGGAGGGCGCATTATGAGTATGGTATTTGAAATTATCGGCGGAGCGCTGCTGTTGATCGGAAGTATTTTCCTGTTCCTCGGCGGCCTGGGTATTTTTAGGATGCCCGACGTCTATAACCGGCTCCAGGCCGGGACAAAAGCCACAACCCTGGGCGGGATGAGCCTGATCCTCGGTGTAGGCTTTCTGATGGTTGAAACAAACTGGGCCTGGTTGGTGAAAGCAGCCATTATTGTCATTTTTATCGCTTTTTCCAACCCCATCAGCTCACATGCCCTTGCCCGGGCCATGTATAAAAGAAAAAGGTATCCCATCATCACCAGCAAAGATGAGAACATGGATGCATACAGAGAAGCTTACGAAAACGAAAAAAAGGAGGAAGACGCATGATTTACCTGATCCTGATTTTTTTCTTATTGATCCTGATGATCGGTGCAGCAATCTATGCCGTGGTGCAAAAAGATCTGCTGTACGCCGTGATCGCTACCGGGGTAATCAGCCTGGTGCTGACAGTACTTTTTTACATACTGCAGGCACCGGATGTGGCCCTGACGGAAGCTGCCATCGGCGTGGCGCTGACCACCATCATTTTTCTGATCACTATCCGCAACACCTTGCGGCATGAAGATGAATACAATAAAAAAGACAAGCTTAAATCTCCGGCGAAATGAGAAAGTTTTTAGTCATATTGATTCTGGCGGTACTGGGTTTTTACCTGTTTGATGCATTCAGCGGTCTGGGTCTCGGTATCTCCCGATTTGAACACGGTGTCAAGGATTATTACCTCGAAAAAACCGTTTCAGAACTGCATGTAGCCAATACCGTAACCAGTATTGTGGTAAGTTTCAGGGGCTTTGACACCCTGGGCGAAGTAACCGTTCTGTTCCTTGCCGTATCGGCTCTGGGAAGTGTGCTTTACAAAAGGAGACACGAGGTAGGCAGCCGCTCCATCCTGTTTGCATCCAGCGGCATTGTCCGTTCGGGTTCAAAATTGTTGTTTCCGGCCATCTGGGGGTTTACATCTTTATCCACGGCCACCTGACACCCGGCGGAGGATTCCAGGGCGGTGCCATCATTGCAACCGGTTTTCTGCTGATGTTGCTTGCCTATGAAAACTTCAGGGTCAGCCACCATGTTTTGTCTTACATCGAATCGTTTGCAGGGATCATTTTTGTGGTGATCGGTCTGCTCGGTTTTATGAACGGGGGAACTTTCCTGCAAAACTTCCTGCCCACAGGCAACAGGCATCATGAACAATCTGTTCAGCGGCGGCGTAATTGGTATCATTTACGTGATGGTGGGTTTCAAAGTGGCTGCAGAGCTTACCGGTTTGATTTATTCTGTTTTACACGAGAAAGATTAATGCTATGGATGAACAAATGTTTAAAATTCTGGAATATGGCGTTTACGGGGCATCCATTCTGTTGATATTGATAGGATTGTATGCAGCGCTGACAAAAAAATCACTGATAAAAATTGTGATCGGTTTATCCATCGTTGACGGCGGGATACATCTTTTGCTGATCACCATTGGTTATCTGCGCCAGGGAACCGCACCAATTTTTTCACCCGGCTTTGAGCATGCCGCTGCCAAAATGGTTGACCCTGTTCCGCAGGCTTTGGTGCTTACGGCTATCGTGATCGGTTTTGGTGTGACGGCAGTTGCCCTTTCGCTGGTCATCAGGTTATATCGCCATCATCGTACTTTACAAATTGACGAAATAAAAAGTTTAAAATGGTAGGAAGTCCGGTATTATTAATAGCAGTCCCGCTCCTGGCAGCGTTTGTTATTCCGCTGATCGGGATAATATGGAAAGAACTGGTCAGGATCGTTCCGGGTCTTGTGCTGGCATACATGCTCGTTTTATCGGCCACTTTACTTGTGGAAGTATCGCATAACGGACCCATTATCGAAACCATTGCCGGCTGGAAAGCGCCCTGGGGGATCAACCTTGTGTACAGTCCGCTAACGGGTTTTCTCGCTACACTGATCACCCTTCTCGGTTTTCTGGTCTGGATATTCAGTTACCGTTTTAAAAGAAATGTGGACTTTGAGCCCGCCAAGAAGTATTTCATCTTTTTGATGATGCTGGTTGCCGGTGCAACAGGTATCGTAATCACGGGTGACATCTTCAACCAGTTTGTTTTTATTGAGATCACAGCCATCTCGGCTTATGCGCTCACTGCTTTTTATACGGGAAGGAACAGCGCCGAAGCTGCTTTCAAATATCTGATGATGGGTTCACTGGCATCCTCGTTTTTGCTGATCGCCATCGCCATCATTTATTCTCAGCTTGGTACGCTGAACATGGCTGAAATCGCATTAAAGATGCACACCATGAACCCGGCCTACAAGGTCATTGCGCTAATCTTTTTCATCACGGGTATTGGCATTGAAGCCGAAATCTTTCCGCTGAACGGATGGGCTCCTGATGCCTATACCGAAGCGCCCGGCCCCATCGGCGCCGCTTTTGCCGGCGTGGTGGTCAAGGCAGGCATCTATGCTGTGATCCGAATGATCTTTACCCTGTTTGACATCCCGGCAGCCCACGATTTTCTGATCACCATCGGGCTGATCACGTTGATCGTTGCCGAATCCACGGCCTTGCGGCAGGAGAAGCTGAAACGAATGCTGGCCTATTCCAGTATCGGACAAATGGGCCTCGTGCTGGTGGCTTTCGGTATCGGAACGCATGAAGGCGTTTTTGCCGCCCTGTTCCTGATGCTGAACCATGCCGTGATCAAACCGCTGTTGTTCTTCAGCGGCAGCTATCTGGTGTTCAATTCAAAGGAAAAACGCATCTCGGAAGTCAACGGCCTTGGTAAATTCATGCCTTATACGGCAGGCCTTTTTGCCCTCGGCTCTTTCGCTATTGTCGGACTGCCGCCTTTTGCAGGGTTCTGGAGCAAACTGTCGGTACTGACAGCCGCCGCCGATGAAGGGCTGCTGCTGATCATTGCACTGGTCCTGATCGTCAGCGTCATCGAGATCGTGTATTATTTCCGTGTGGTCAACCGGATATTTTTCCAGGAATACAGCAAAGA
>JAADID010000348.1:9620-12992 GCA_013151505.1 Chlorobiota bacterium
TCATTGGATTTTATCCCGACGCGGTAACCGGTATGTTGCACAGTGCTTCAAGCGACCTGTTGGATAAAAGCGGGTACATCGACAATGTTTTACAGGTTGGTCAGTCATTAATTCGTTAAGCCAGAAAACCATGAATACGATCATTTTAATATTTATCATCTTTTTAGCAGGGGCCATTCTTACCTTTCTGGCCGGCAACATTAAAGGCTTGCTGAAAGAAGTATTGTTTCTTGCATCGATCATTGTTCCGGTGGTCATGTTCTTTGCCGGAGTGAAAGCAGGCGACAGCTTTGATTTTCACATGGCAGGATTTGCATTTCAATGGGAGATCACCCCGCTGAGTTATCTGTTTGCGCTGATCGTCACCGGTCTGGGTGTGATGGCTGCCATTTATGCTGCTGTTTCGGCCATGCAGGGAACAAAGAGTCTGGGGTTGTTCTATTTCAATTTTATTCTGAGCATCATGTCCATGCTGGGTATTTTGTTTAGCCGCGACCTGGTTTCTTTTTTCATATTCTGGGAGATCATGACCTGGTCTTCATACCTCATGGTTGTTTACCAGGGTAAAGACGTTCAGAAAGTCGGGATAAAATATTTTATTTTCAGTGCTGTCGGTGCTTATTCCATGCTTATGGCCATTGTCATGGTCTATTCGCTCACCGGAAGCATGATGATTGACAAGATGGTTCAGGAGGCTTATCCGGGATTTGCTTTCAATATGCAGGTGATCATTCCCATTCTGTTCCTGATCGGTTTCGGTGTAAAGAGCGCTATGATGCCTCTGCACGTCTGGGCTCCGGGAGCATACAGTCATTCACCCATGGCATTTACAAGTGTTTTTTCGGGTGCGCTCTCGAAGATGGGTATTTACGGGATGGTCATCGTGATGGCAAGTATGGTTGCGTACGTCCCCGAGGAGCACTGGTTTCGTATCGTAATCGCATGGCTGGGAGGTATTACCGCAGTTGGCGGGACACTCTGGGCCATCGCACAGGACGACGCAAAAAAACTGCTGGCTTATTCTTCGGTGGCCCAACTGGGATATATTATTGTCGGTGTGGGCATCGGAACGCCACTGGCCATGCTGGCAGCATTGTTCATGGCCGTGATGCATGCTCTTTTCAAAGGGACTCTGTTTATGGCTGTTGGTGCCATTGAAAAACAAACCGGCACTTCGAACTTCACTGAAGTAACCGGGTTGATCAGAAAAATGCCCTGGACATTCCTCGCGTCGCTGATGGGTATCATTGCACTGGCAGGTATCCCTCCGCTCGGTGGTTTTATCGGAAAATGGATGCTTTACGAATCGCTGATCGGCAGCGATCATTATCTGCTGGTTATCGTGATTTTCTTTTCCAGCACGGCCGCTTTTCTTTACAGTTATAAATTCCTCTTCGGTTTCTTCCTCGGACAGGAGGAGAAAGAATGGGAGCATGTGAAAGAGGCACCGGCGTTGATGGTTGTTCCGATGATCATTCTGGCAGCCGGAACCTTTTTGCTGGGAACATTTCCCGGCCTGATCATGAAACCGATCAGCGCAGGACTGGAACAACTGGGATATGGCGCTACACAGGGAAAATACTGGGAAATGTCGATGTTGTTTAACGAATGGGGCGATCAGGTTGTGCTTCAACCCATCTTATATGCCATCATCGCTGTGTTCGTTTTCTTCCTTGTTTTCCTGCTTTTGAAAAACCGGAAAAACACAAGATATGTTTCCACAAAAGATATCAGTTCATCAGGTGAAGTACCGAAAGAACATGAAAATCTGACTTTCATACAGAATTTCTTTCAACCGTTCCTTCGTGCAGTTGAACCTTTGATGAAACGTCAGATTGACTGGTACTATAACGGTTTCGGCAAAGGTATGGAAGCTTTGTTTGATTTTACACGTCGTTTTTATACAGGCAATGGCCAGACCTATGCTTTATATGCGATCATTTTTGTAGTGATTTTATTGCTTTTGAAAACTTCTTTGTTTGGGATATAAAAAATCAGGATAAATGGAATTGTTTTTAAACATATTGGGAGCGATAGCCACGGTCATTCTGGCCTTTGTGGTTGGTATGACCTATGGCGGGATAGTCCGGAAAATTACAGCCAGGGTGCAAAACCGTAAAGGACCTCCGTGGTATCAGAATTTTATTGATGCCTATAAACTGTATAGCAAATCCACTGCTATCCATCACGGATGGATGCAACAGATGGGGCCGGCATTTCTGATGGTCTCCTCGGTGGTGACCCTCATGTTTGTCCCGGTGCTGAATAACGGCGGCTGGTTTGAAAACCTGACCTTCAAAGGTGACCTGATCTTTCTGTTGTACCTGATGGTCTTTGGCTCGCTGGGTATGGCTTTGGGAGCCGGACAGACGGGGAATCCCAACTCGGCCATCGGTGTGACCCGTGGTTTGTCGCAGATGGTGGGATATGAAATCCCGTGGGTTATGGCGCTGGTGGCGCTGATGATCCAGTACAAAACAACTTCAATCACAGGTTTGATGGAAGTGCAGCAGGAAAGCGGGACATGGCTGATGTTTTCATCACCTTTTGCCTTTATTGCTGCCGTACTGGCCATGCTGGGCATGTTCCGCTATTCACCGTTTGACATCGTAGGAGCACCCACAGAGCTGGCTTCGGGGCCTGTTTCAGAAAACGGCGGAAAATACCTCTTCACGATGATGTCATCGGGATCTATTTTCGCGTTTGTGAAACTGACCTTGTATGTTGACATTTTTATGGGCGGGGCAAGCAACCTTGTGGTGCTCGTGGTAAAAACATTCACACTGTATATGATCCCTGTACTTTATGGCATAGTAAGTCCGCGTTACCGTACAGAACAGTCCATCAGGTTTTTCTGGGGCTGGCCGTTGTTTTTCGGATTGTTGGCCATAGTCTATGCCGTCATTTTTTAAACCGTACAACAATGATTAACGATAAAAATTCACAAAAAATAGTTGATTTCATCCAGAACTGGGCACGTAAACACTCCATCTGGGTGCTGGCTTACGGAACAGGTTGCGGTGCCATTGAGATACCTCCCACGATGACTTCGCGTTACGATGCCGAACGGCTGGGAGTCAGGGGCGCCGCCACACCGCGTCAGGCTGATGTGTTGCTGATCACCGGTTACCTGACAACCAAAACACTGAAAAGGGTTATCCGGGTTTATGAACAAATGCAGGACCCGAAATATGTGATCGGATTCGGTTCATGCACCATCAATGGCGGAATGTATTACGATTCATACAATACCATTAAGGTGCTTGACAAATATCTTCCGGTGGATGTGTATATCAACGGATGTATGCCGCGCCCCGAGGCTGTTCTTGCCGGATTCGGCAAACTGCAACAGCTGATCGCAGAGGGCAAGGC
>JAADID010000344.1 GCA_013151505.1 Chlorobiota bacterium
AAAAATCACCCCGGATAAATCCTTATGTTTGCATGCTTAAAACCAGAGAAAAATGAAAAACAACCTTTCGATGAATCCCAACCCGATTGTTCAGTACCTTGGCAAGCATCCCGAACAACTGACCAAGGACGACCTGATCCGGTTCATCGAGGATCACGATATCGAGATGATCAATTTCAGGTATGCCGGCTGGGACGGCCGCCTGAAAACACTGAACTTTGTGATCAACAGCCGCGAGCACCTTGAAACTTTGTTGATGGCGGGCGAACGCGTTGACGGTTCCAGCCTGTTCCCGTTCATCGAAGCCGGATCATCCGACCTGTATGTCATTCCCCGTTACAAAACGGCTTTTGTCAATCCTTTTGCCGAAGTACCCACGCTCGATATTCTTTGTTCATATTATGACCGTGATGGGAATGCGCTGGACGGAGCCCCCGAAAACATCCTGAAAAAAGCCCACGATGCATTCAAAAAAGTCACAGGTTTTGAGTTTGAAACTATGGGTGAGCTGGAGTATTATATCATCAGCGAGGATGACGGGCTTTTCAAAGCCGATGACCAGCGTGGATACCATGAATCATCTCCTTTTTCAAAATGGAACGATTTCCGGACCCATGCCATGAAACTCATTGCAGAGGCGGGAGGTATGATCAAATATGGCCATTCGGAGGTCGGTAACTTTACAAAAGAGGGTAAGGTTTATGAGCAAAACGAAATAGAATTTCTGCCCACCAACGTGGAAGATTCCGCCGATCAGTTGCTGAAGGCGAAATGGATTGTTCGTACACTGGCGTACCAATACGGAGTGACGGTCACTTTTGCTCCCAAGATTACGGTAGGCAAGGCGGGTAGCGGCCTGCACATTCACACCCGCGTGATGAAAGACGGGAAAAACCAGATGACTGAAAACGGCAAATTAAGCGCCGTAGCCAAAAAAGCCATCGCGGGCTATATGGAACTGGCACCCTCACTGACGGCTTTTGGTAATCTGAACCCCACCTCCTATTTCCGGCTGGTGCCCCATCAGGAAGCGCCGACCAACATCTGCTGGGGAGACCGCAACCGGTCGGTACTGGTACGCGTTCCCCTTGGATGGTCCACCCCTTCCAATATGGCACATTCGGTTAATCCGCAGGAAAGCGGAAGTGTGGTTGATTTTTCCGACAAACAAACGGTTGAATTCCGCTGCCCGGACGGTTCTGCCGACATCTATCTGTTGTTGGCAGGGTTAACCGTGGCTGCCCGTTACGGGTTTGAAATGAAGGATGCATTGAAAGTGGCCGAAAAGACTTATGTGGATGTCAATATATTTGACCCGGAATATAAAGAAAAGCAGGATGCGCTGGCCAAACTTCCGGCTTCTTGTGTTGAATCGGCAGAACAGTTGATGAAGCAAAAAGGTCTTTACACAAAGCATGATGTTTTTCCGGAAAGGGTGTTAAACAGTCTGGCCGAATTACTAAAAAGTCACAATGACAAAGGCTTGATCGCCCGTATTCAGGATGATGATGAAAAGGTGATGGAACTGGTGGACAGGTTTTTTTATTGCGGGTAAATATCTTTTCCAAAGTTTGGAACTTTGGAAAAGATAATACTTAGGGATGACCTCATTTACAAACTCAGTGATAATAATTGTACCTCACCACCTTTGAAAAGTCTTTCCTGATCTTTTTTCGTTTCTTATAATCATCGGGTGTGTAGCCCACAGCAATGAGGAGGGGGATGTTTTTGTTTTCGGGAACTCTGATCAACTCTTTCACGCTTTTTTCGTCAAACCAGCCCAACATGCAGGTGCCCAGGCCCAGTTCGGTGGCCTGCAGGCAAAAATGTTCGGCTGCAATACCCACATCTATCAACGGGTATTCCTTTTTCTTAATACGGCCTCCCACCTCGGTGATCAGCTTGGGAGGTTCCATGACAATAGCAACGATAACCGGTGCCTGCGGCACGAACTTGTTAAAGCTCTTCAACGGACCATAAGTTTTATGGGCCACCTTCTTCACCAGTACAGGGTCATTTACCACTACAAATGTCCATGGTTGTGAGTTGCTGGCTGACGGTGCCATACGGGCTGCCTCGAGGCACTGCTCCAGCTTTTCTTTTTCAACAGGTTTGTTTATATATGATCGGTCACTCTGTCTTTTCATGACCAGCTCCATAAATTTCATTGGGAACTCTTTTTAAATGTAAAAATTACTTCTTTATTTCCCCTGATGTTGGTCGTCCGGGTTTCGAGTATGCTGTCTTTCTTTAGTAAGTAAATGATGATGGCCGGATAATCGTTTACAGGATTTTCGAAAGTCCAGTGCCGGTATCCCGACTTCATCAGACGAAAAAAAATGTATTCCTTTTCCGGATCGGGCTGTACAGCGTACCAAATGTTATCACCGGTACGAAAAATCTTCAGCCGTTCCTGAAAAACCGTATCCTTGCCGTTAAGGCTGAAACCGGTTCCCGTCATCAGGGTATCCGATACCAACTGCCAGTGTTCGTTAAAGAGAGTCTGGCCTGTGGAGGTCCATTTTCCCTGTAATGTTTTCAGGTCTTCAAATGCCTCCGGCGGCGTGGGGTGATAGCAACTTTGAAGGAAAACGACAAAGAAAAAAAATACAATTCTCTGCGTCACTGCGTCTCTGCGTGAAATTAATCTGTCCGAATGTTTTCTGATGAATCTGCTATCTTTCACAACCTTTTCCTGATGTTTTCAGTTTCTTTTTCAAATCCCGGTTTACCGAGCAGGGCAAACATATTCCGTTTGTAAGCTTCCACACCGGGCTGATCAAACGGGTTGATCCCCAAAATATACCCACTTAAAGCACAAGCCGTCTCATAAAAATAAATCAACCGGCCCAATATGTTTTCGTTGATTTCAGGAACACTGATCCGCAGGTTAGGAACACCTCCGTCAACATGGGCAAGCATTGTCCCCAGCTCGGCCTGTCGGTTTACTTCGTGAATGGCTTTCCCGGCTATGTAATTCAGCTTGTCAAGATTCTTTTCATCATCTGGGATTGTAAGCTCCCTGCGTGGATTTTCCACAGAAAGGACCGTTTCGAAAATGTTGCGCAGTCCTTCCTGGATGTACTGTCCCATGGAATGCAGGTCGGTGGTAAAGCTCACCCCTGCCGGAAAGATACCTTTGTTTTCTTTGCCTTCGCTTTCACCGAACAACTGTTTCCACCATTCGGTAAAATAAAACAGCCGGGGTTCGTAATTTACCATGATCTCGGTAGTGTATCCTTTGTTATACAATGCGTTCCGGACGGCTGCATAAGCTGACACCGGATTCTCGTCAATTTTCTCGGATTTGGAGATGAGCGCCTTCATGGCCTTTGCCCCCTCAAGCAGTTGGCGGATATCAAAACCGGCAACTGCAATGGGCAGGAGACCCACTGGTGTCAGTACCGAATATCGTCCTCCCACATCATCAGGGATGACAAAGGTCTCATATCCTTTTTCGTCGGCCAGTTGTTTCAAGGCGCCTTTCTCTCTGTCGGTGATGGCGACAATCCGTCTGCGGGATTCTTCAGTTCCGTATTTTGACTCCAGGTCTTCCCGCAATATGCGGAAAGCGATGGCCGGTTCGGTGGTGGTGCCTGATTTGGAAATGACAGCAACTGAATAATCTCTGTTTTTCAGCACATCCATCAGGTCGGCAAGGTAATCTTCACTGATGTTGTTGCCGGCATACAGGATGACGGGGGATTTTTTTTCCTGCCGGAGATGGCCGAAATGATGCGAGAGGGCTTCGATCACAGCACGGGCACCGAGGTAGGAACCACCGATGCCAATCACCACAAACACATCCGATTGATCTTGCATTTTTTTGGCAGCGTCTTCAATACGGGAAATCAGGGTTTCGCCAATGTTATCAGGCAGATCAACCCAGCCGAGGAAATCGTTGCCTTTGCCTGTCTTGTTGTAAATGGCTTTAAAATGCCGGTCAATATCCTCCTGGAAACGATGTATTTCAACTTTGGTGACGAAGTTCAGGGCCTTATCGTAACTGAAAACGAATTCGCTCATGACGTGTAATTTTTAAGGGTGTGAAATTACGAAAAAGGTTGTTGCCGGGAGAATCTCTTTTGACAGAAGTTCACATGAATAAGCGCTGATATTTTTCACCAAAAGCCGCAGACACAAAGTAGTCTTGTTTCAAATGAGATAAAAATTTTATTTTTTTGTGCCTTTGCCTCTGCGTGATGAAATACCTTTTATTTGTATCTTTACAAAACGATACTTAAAACCGGAATAGTTTTGATGAAAGAGATACAATTGTTAGAGCAACAGATCAAACGGTTAGATGAAAAAAAATTTGACCTGGAGGCATGGAAAAAATACACTATCGTCATTCTGGCCAGAATATTCGGACCACTGGATGAAAAGATCAGACAGATCGAAAAGCTGGAATTTGAATTCACTTCATGGTCTTTGCGGGATGCTTCGGGGAATGAATCATACGAAGAAGGCACCAAGAAACTGGCCCGCGAAATCCTCCAGGCCGCCATTGATGAACTGAAAATATTCGGCCTGCCCGAAAAGAAAGTTGAAGAAAAGCCCGACAAAGCCATTCAGGATTTCCTGAACATACTTCTGGATGAGATGAAGGGTTCGCAGGTGAAACAACTGAAAACCATCCTTTCCTCACGCGAGAACAAAGCAGAAAAACACCGCCAGATCAGGGAGCTGCTGTCCGGCATCGGGGAATACGAAGTTTACGATATCCTGGCTTCCATGCTGATGCATCCGGAGGCGGTGAAGATGATAAAAAGCTGATTGTGCCAAAATTTGATTTATACCGCATGCACATTTTTTGCGATAATTCATAGGATATATTATCTGTTTGTACCGGCGACTTCAGTCGCCGTTTTAACAACAACCGTACTGTAAAGTTGTCGGCAACTGAAGTCGCCGGTACGATTAGCCAGACGCAGGCAGGAAATTCCTGCCAGGCGCCGTAAGTTCCTGTCACCGTTGTTGGTGTCCTCACCAACAACATGTGTCTTTGAAAAGCAGTTGGTGGGGACACCAACTGCGGTATTAGTTGGTATCCTCACCAACAATATAAATCATTGAAGAGCAGTTGGTGGGACACGAACTGCGGACATAATCAAATATCAATCCCCTTTCCTCTCCGGCGGGTTGGTGATCAGGTCGCCTTCGAGAATTCTCTTTTCCAGGCGTTTGCGTTTCACCTTTCCGGTCAGATATTTTTCGATCATTAAGCTGGCGATGGGGGCAGCCCAGGTGGAACCGTAACCGGAGTTTTCCACGATCACCGAAATGGCGATCTGCGGATCGTCCATGGGCGCAAAGGCAATAAAAATGGAATGGTCGGCGCCGAAAGGGTTTTGTACGGTTCCTGTTTTGCCGCATTGTTTGATGCTGTCTAACCGGTACCTGTATGCCGTGCCATGCTCCCGCTCAAATACATCCAGCATGGCGTTCTGAACGATGTCAAAATTTTTGGCACTGATGCCTGTACTTTCCAAAGTATGAAACTTGATTGAGTCCGCTTTGTCCCCGGCAATGTTAACCAAAAAATGAGGAGGATAATAAATGCCTTTGTTGGCAATTGCCACTACCATGTTTGCCAGTTGAATGGGTGTGACAAGTATTTCCCCCTGGCCGATGGCAAGGGATCGCACCGTAAGTGCATTCCAAACATTGCGATAAAGTTTGTCATAATATGCTTTTGAAGGAATATTTCCCGGAACTTCATAAGGGATGTCGGTATTGAACTTATGTCCAAAGCCGAATTTCAGCACATAATCATACCACGCAACATATCCTTCCCGGGCATTGGCATACTTTGGGTTGTTCAGTATATTTCGAAATGTTTGCCAGAAATAGGCATTGCATGATTGCTTGATGGCTTCGTTCAAATCGAGCGGAGAAACATGATTGTGCGTACATTTAATAGGGCGGCTTTCCGGACCCTGGCACGAAAACATGGTATGTGAGGTGATGGCTTTTTCCTGTAAAGCGATCAATGCGTTCACAAGTTTGAAGGTGGAGCCCGGAGGATATGTCCCCATAACAGCCCGGTTGAGCAACGGTTCCAGCGTATCGTTTTGAAGTTTGGAATAATTTTCCGACCGTTCGCGTCCAACAAGCATGTTGGGATCAAATGACGGACTACTTACCATCGCCAGTATTTCACCTGTTTTGGGATCAATGGCCACGATGCTGCCCTTTTTCATCTGCATCAGTTGCTCTCCGTACTGCTGTAAAGACGCGTCTAAACTCAAAGTGATATTTTTGCCCGGAACGGCCAGGGTATCATACTTCCCGTTCTTGTAACTGCCTTTCACACGGTTATATACATCCACTTCCACGATCTTCATTCCCTTTTTGCCCCGCAGATATTTCTCGTAATACCTTTCAATCCCTGACTTGCCGATGTAGTCGCCCGGCTTATAAAACGGGTCACGGTCAATTTCCTTCTGGCTGACCTCGCTGATGCTTCCCAGCAGGTGGCCGGCAATGGGCATCGGATAACGGCGCAGAGTCCTCGTCTGGGCATAAAACCCGGGATATTTATACAGCTTTTCCTGGATGACACCATAGTCTTCCTTGGAAATCTGCTTAATAAATACCGAGGGCCTGAAACGGGAATATTTCGTGGCTTTTTTCAGCTTTTTTTCGAACGTCTCCCTGTCAATCCCCACCAGTTTACAGAAAGCGGCGGTGTCAATATTTTTTACCTGCCTGGGGATGACCATCAGGTCGTAGGCAGCTTCATTGTAAACCAGCAATTGTCCGTTCCGGTCGTAAATGCGCCCGCGGGGAGGATATTGCCTGACGTCTCTCAAAACAATGTTATCTGCAGAAAGTTTGAACCGGTTTTCGACAACCTGTATGTAAAAAAGGCGAATCAAAAACACCAGCACCATCAGGAAGACAACACCTATGATGATATATTTTCGGTTTGAATAATCTCTTGCGTACATCTGCTCCTCTTCTTCTCCGGCCAATAAAAGTGAAAGGATTAAAAAAACAAAGTTAACTCAAATTGTTTTTTCACCGCATATTACTTTTTCTGATTTTTAACCTTCAAAAACTACATACAATTTGTTATTTTTGAGGTCATCTAAAAATTCGCTGAATGAAAAATTTGCTTTTTTTCTTTTTGTTTCTGGCGCAATATCATTTGATATCGCAAACATTTCCGGAAATAAATGAAGACAAACTTCCTTATCAGGAAAATTCTGCAATTTTTGATTCAATCGGAATGCACCCGAACCGGTACATGGGGCAAATCTGGGTACTTGATTCTTCAATATCTTATGACATGGTTCAAGATGAAATGGTTCCGGGAACAAAAAGAACTGTGATTAACCGTAATGGACTCGGAGAATTAACGTCCGAGCTCTGGCAGTATTTTGATAGGTATTCGCAAACATGGAATAACCGGTTTTTAAGAGAGGTAAAATATTATACTCCCGGTCAGCCGGAAATGAAAGTTACCTATCCATGGATGGTGCCAAATAGCAAATGGAATGAAGAGCCAATAAGTTTGATCAGATTTGATAAATCCGGGAATCAGATTGAAACATTTCACAGAGATGTAAATTTTGAAGGTACATATTTCAACAGCGGTTATCGTTACCTTGATGTTTATGATGTGAACAATAATAAGACGGAAATGGTTTCTCAATATTGGTATGAAACGGAACAGGATTGGGAAAACGAATTCAGAATACAAAACGTATATGATCAGAATAATCAACTGATTACTATAAAAATGGCAGACTGGACCGGCGATCATTGGCAGGAATATCTGTTGGTTGAGAAAACTTATAATGAAAACGGAATGCTGATCAATTCTCTGGAAAAAGAATGGGACTATATGAATGATAAATGGGTGAAAAAGTATCTTTATACTTATTCATATAATAATTCAGGAAAAATTACTGAAGAATTAAAACAAAAATGGGATAATAATAACCCGTTATGGGTAAATAACAGATTGAAAAAAAGAGAATATAATGCAAACGGCTTAATGATACAGGAAATAGGACAATATTGGAATAACGACTCTTTAAGCTGGAATAATTCGGTTTGTCAGGTTTATGAATATACAAATAATAATAAGATATTGCTGGATGAATTTAAAAAATGGAAGAATAATAAATGGCAAATACAATACAGGTACGAATATTTTTATGACCAAAACAACGACCTTGTAAAATATCTGGAGAAAGAATATTATGTTCCGGAGGACAGTCTTCTAAATTCCAATCAAACAATTTTTATTTATGACGAAAATGATAATCGTACTGAGGAACTGTATCAGTTTTGGAACTATGAAACCGGTTTGTGGATGAATGTCAGCCGTTCCGAAAATATTTATGACGATTATAATAATCTGAACCAACAATTGCTTCAGATATGGACAAATGATAATTGGAATGATTATCAGAGATATGAT
>JAADID010000313.1 GCA_013151505.1 Chlorobiota bacterium
TGTTCTTACGCTGTTAATAACCATTGGTAAAGCCGTATATAAAACATACTGTTGCTCAATCTTTTCTTCGATGTTATTTATGTTTTTTAAGGTGAATTCCCCGACTGCTCCCACATCAAAATAGTAACCGGGTTTTTCTTCCTCATTGCATTTGATGTTGAAATTGACTATGAAATTAAACTCTTCTTCTTTTTCTTCCGAGGTGAAAATATCAAAATCAACTTCGAGTTTCAGTTTGCTTAACCTGATTCGTTGACCTGCTTCAGGATAAATGCTGAAGAGTGTCGTATTGGTTATAAAGAATTTCTTTAAAACCAGATCGGAGGAGTTGATAAGATTCATGATTATGCACTTTTTTTGTAGCCGGGTTTAATATCTTTTGGGTTGATTTTCAAAGTACGAAAACCTTGATTCGCAAGATTTCCCCTGAAACTGTTTTTAAGTCTCATATATTGATCCGAAATGATGGCATATTTAATACCCAATGCTCTTTGAAGTTTTGCCAGATGTTTCAGGTTGATCAGCTTCTCGCCACTGAAAAGTTGGGTTACGAAACTCGGAGTGGTACCAAGCAAAGCAGCAAGCTCCTTTTTGCTTTTTATATTTTTGTATTTCATCAATTCCTGTAATCTGGCAATAAAATCCAGTTGGATCATTTTGGCTTCAAGTTCCAGTTTTTCTTTATCCGTTTTGGGGATTAAAATATCCAGGAATTCGTTACCTTGCGGTTTGCCCTGTTTCATACTGTTATATTTCGTATTCATATTTTGCAATGCTCTCCAATAGCTGTTTCAGTTTTTTGTCAATCTTCCGGGTTTTTTTATTGTAAACCTGAATCATGACAACTTTTTTCATATTTGGTGAAAAGTCATCAATATATTCTTTGCAGTAAATGCGGTAATTTGTTCCCCGGCGTTTTTTAAATTTAAAAGCAGTGATGTTTTTCGTTTTGTCTGATATATCTTCTTTTCCGTAAAGCTCATTGTTGTATCTCCCTTGCAGTAATTCAAAAACAGCTCGTCTGAACCTGTCGGTGTTTTCCGATAAAATTTTAAGTATTTCTGCATGGTTTTCTTCGTCAACAAAAAGCGAAACATTGAAAATACTTCTAATCCCGAATTCTATTCTGAAATCGTCTAACGGTATTTCAGTGCAATTTCTGATCACAAAATTAAGCTATAAGTTAATAAAGTCAAGTAAATTTAACAATATTTATATATATTTTATATAAAAAATTGATTAAAAAGATATTACAATACTATACAATAAGATATTTAAATTTTAGATTGTTAATAACTATTTTTATTCGCAATGCCATTTTCACTCCCCCCAAACCCTCTTAATCCTCTCCCTGATCTTCTCCTTAAAACCCCGATCAATTATTTGGCGGTAGTCATCAATTGCTGCATCCTTAAATAGTTTAAGGATCTTGATCCGTGCCTGTGCTTCTTTTTTCATGGGATGTTTTGGACGGTGCAAGTTAATGAAAGATCGGGAAATACGAAATACAGATGTGAGAAAATATTAAATCCCCGCCTCCTTCAGCAACCCGTTCATCTCTTCCTGCATCTCTTTGGCTTTCATGCGGGCTTGTTCTGCAAAGTCCTCTCCTTTTGAGGAATAGATGATTCCGCGTGAAGAATTGACCAGCAGCCCGCAGCGGCTGTTCATGCCGTATTTTGCTACTTCGGTCAGACTTCCACCCTGGGCGCCCACGCCGGGGACGAGCAGGAAGTGGTCAGGTACGATCTTGCGGATGTCCTGCAATGCTTCGGCTTTGGTGGCGCCCACAACATACATGATCTGGTCGGTGGTTCCCCAACGGCTGCTTTTTTCCAGAACCGTTTCATACAGCCGTTTGCCGGTGGTTTTACCGGTGATGTATTGAAAATCTCCGGCGCTTTTGTTGGATGTCAGCGCCAGGATGACGGACCATTTGCCTTCATAAGCCAGGAAAGGGGTGACGGTGTCCAGCCCCATGTAAGGTGCCAGCGTGACAGCATCAAAGTCGAAAGTCTCGAAAAAAGTTCTGGCATACAGGGCGGAGGTGTTGCCGATGTCGCCGCGTTTGGCGTCGGCGATCAGAAAGATGTCTTTTGTTTTCCGGCGGATGTAATCCACTGTTTTGTCCAGCGATTCCCAGCCGCGGGCGCCCAGCGATTCATAAAAGGCCAGATTGGGCTTGTATGCTACTGCCAGGTCGTGGGTGGCATCCACGATGGCTTTGTTAAATTCAAAAACGGGATCATCCGTATTCTTAAGATGTTCGGGGATTTTATTGATGTCCGTATCCAGTCCCACACAGAGGAAGGAGCGTTTTTTTCGGATTAATTCGAATAATTGGTTTGCGGTCATTGTTTGTGTTCTTTAAACCCAGCCCTGAAGCCCGCCTGACTGACGCAGTCGGGCAGGGACTGGGTAACTGATTTGTTTCCTGCCCCAGCCCTGAAGTGCTGGGCTACTGATTTGTTTCGACCCCCTCTGCCTTCGGCATCCCCGCCTGACTGACGCAGTCGGGCAGGTCCCCCAAGGGGGGAGAAAAACCCCCTCGGCCTGCGGCCACTCCCCCAAGGGGGGAGATATTCGTGTTTCATATCAGAGATTTGTGTTCATTGGTTTTTACTTTCTTTAATCCATCCACTCATCCAATATTCCAGCATTCCATTCTTCCAATATTCCATCTTTTAGGACGGGGTTTCCTCAAACCCTTCCTTCAGCCGTTCGGCATTTTCAGCCATTTGCAGCTTTTCGATCAGCTCTTCCAGGTCGCCGTCAATGATCTGCTGCAGGTTGTACATGGTCAGGTTGATGCGGTGATCGGTTACGCGTCCCTGCGGCCAGTTGTAAGTTCTGATCTTGGCAGAGCGGTCACCGGTGGAAACCATGGTCTTGCGCTTACTCGACATCTCGGCCATGTATTTGTTGTATTCCCGTTCGTAAAGCCGTGTACGCAACACCTTCATGGCTTTGGCCAGGTTTTTTATTTGTGATTTCTCATCCTGACAGGTGACAACGATCCCTGTGGGGATATGTGTAAGCCGGATGGCCGAATAGGTCGTATTGACGGACTGACCTCCGGGCCCGGAAGAACAATAGGTGTCTTTACGGATGTCTTTATCGTTCAGCTCAATATCAAATTCATCTGCTTCCGGCAGGACGACCACCGATGCAGCCGATGTATGCACCCTGCCCTGGGTTTCGGTTTTCGGGACACGCTGCACGCGGTGAACGCCGGATTCGAATTTAAGAATTCCGTAGGCTCCGTTGCCGGTAACTTCCACAACCACCTCTTTGAAACCACCTGCCGTCCCTTCGCTCATGTCAATCATTTCGAACTTCCATCCCTTGTTTTCACAGAATTTCTGGTACATCCTGAACAGGTCACCGGCAAAGATGCTGGCTTCGTCGCCGCCTGTGCCCGCACGGATCTCCATGATGGCATTTTTCGAATCCTGCGGGTCTTTGGGAATCAGCAGCAAACGGATTTCTTCCTCCATTTCTTCTTTGGCATGGATCAGTTCCTCGAGTTCCTCTTTCGCCATGGTCCTGAATTCCGGGTCTTTTTCGGTTTGAAGGATTTCTTTGGCGTTTTCGATGTTGCCGATAATGTTCGCATATTTTTCATACGCTTTGACAACCGGTTCCATCTCTTTGTAATCCTTGTTCAGCCTGATGTAGCGCTTCATATCCTCCATCACGGTGGGTTCTGACATCTCCCTGCCGATCTCTTCCCATCGTTCTTTGATGGCTTTCAGTTTTTCTATAATCTCCACTTTCGTATTTTTGAGATTGCAAAGATAATAAATCAATACCGGTAAATAGAAAAGTAGTCTGGCCGGATAAAAATATTTCAAAAAAAAACGGTTAGTGAGGAAACCAACCGGGAATAAGAGGTAACATGATTTTTGTCATAATGTAATCGTTTTTATGGAGAAGCAGATTAATATCCAAAGGCCGTGCCGCAAAATTTCAATGAATTGGTGATATTAAAAGCATTCTTTTATCTTTGCGTGAGAAAGCTTTAACCCAACAATGAGAATATCAAAAGTTTACCTTATTGCGGTTTTTGTATTTCTTTTCACCGGCCTCAAAGCAACTTCTGTAACTGACAGTCTCGAACAGCTACTGACAACTGCTCAGGATACTGTTAAAGTAAAATTGCTTTCGGATCTGTGCTGGGAATACAGATTTATTTCAGCCGATACTGCCCTGCAATATGGTAATATGGCCCTGGAACTGGCGAGGGAAATAAATTATCCCAAAGGCATCGCCCAGGCTTACAATGACATGGGGATCATTTACATAGACAGGAGTTATTACAGTAAAGCCATCGGGTATTTTCAAAAAGCCATGGAGATCAGGCAAAAGCAGAACGACAAAGCCGGTATGGCATCGCTGTATAATAAAATCGGTATTGTTTATCAAAAGCAGGGGAAGCTGAAAGAAGCATTACAAAACCAGATTAGTGCACTCAAGATTTATGAAGAACTGGGACAGGACCTTTGGATAGGTTATTGCCTGAACAACATTGCGATTATTCATTTGAATCTGGGAAACCTTGAAAAATCGCTGGAATATAACCTTGAAGCCTTGAAATACAGGGAGAAAATGAATGATGTTTACGGAAAAGCGGGTTCCTATGGAAATATTGCCAACGTTTATCTGAAAATGAAAGACACAGCAAAGGCGGTATCGTATTACAATAATGCATTGACAACTTTCAGGCAGATAAAAAATAACGAAGCCATCAGCGCCATGCTCAGTAACCTGGGAAATATCTACCTGGCCCAGGGAAAAAACCGTAAAGCGCTTGAGTTGTTGAATGAGTCGCTTGAGATCAGGGAAAAAATGGGTGATAAGAAAGCTATTTCATCTTCGCTGTTGAAAATAGGGGAGGCCTACACCAATCTCGGACTGTATGATAAGGCAGCAGCGGCGCTTTATAAAGCAATGAATATCGCAAAAAAAATTAAGGTGCTGGAAGAAGAGACAAGCGCTTATCTCGTCATTGCCAAAATGTATGCAATGAAAGGCAACCTTGACAGTGCATTTGCTTATACCCGGCGCTACATCGTGCTGAAAGATTCCGTTTACGATCAACGATTGAAACAACAGATCGTTGAAGTACAGGTGAAATATGAAACCGAAAAAATGGAACGCGACAACCAGTTGCTTTCACAACAAATACAGCTTAAGGAAGCACGGCTTAAACAGCGAAAAACCGAAGTGTTGCTTTTGATTTTCCTTGTGATCAGCATCACCGGAGCTGCTATTTTCTTCTTCTACCGGCGCCATCAAAAACAAAAAGCGGCCCTGAATGCGGAAATAATCCGACACAACCAGGAACAGCTAAAAGCAGTAATTACCGGGCAGGAAAATGAACGGCGTCACATTGCGCGTGAATTACATGATAGCGTTGGACAGCGTCTGGCTGCGATCAAACTGGGCTGGGAAAAAGTGGCGAAGCATTTACAAAATAGTGAAAATTACCGGGATCTAAGGGAAATGGTTGACATGCTCGATACCGCTTCAAAAGAAGTCAGGGAGATAAGCCATCAGATGATGCCGAAAGAGCTGGAGCAGTTCGGTTTGCCGTCAGCCATTAAAAGTATGCTGGATGCGGCATTGAAAAACACGGGGATCAGCTATGAGTTCAATCATTTCGGTTTGGAAAAACGCCTCCCTCCAACCGTCGAACTGAATCTGTTCAGGATACTGCAGGAGTTAACCTCTAATGTGATCAGGCACGCAGAGGCTGACAAAATAGATATTCAGTTGCTGAACAGGAACAAGAAACTTGTGTTGATTTTTGAAGACAATGGTAAAGGATTTGATCCCGGTTCATCCTCCGGAGGCATCGGAATGATGAACATCGAAAGCCGGGTAAAAGCGATGGATGCCGAAATGGATATTGAAAGCCATCCGGGTGAAGGAACAACAGTCAGAATAAGAATACCTGTCAATGAATGAAATCAAAATAATGATCGTGGACGACCATCAGATCATTGTGGATGGTTTGGAAGCATTACTCAATGATGTGGAAGGTGTCCGGGTGGTTGCTACGGCCGAAAATGGACGCGAGGCACTGGATATGCTTAAGTTGTTTGATGTGGATTTGATCCTGATGGACATTGACATGCCGGTGATGAACGGCCTGGAAGCAACCAAAGCCGTAAAAGCCATAAAACCATCACCCTATATCATTATACTTTCCATGCATTTGCAGAAGGGCATGATCGAAGACCTGATCAAATTGGGTGTGGATGGCTATGTGTTGAAAAACTCGGATAAAGAACAACTGACCAACGCAATTTTTCAGGTAGCTGCCGGAAAGAAATATTTTGGCCCGAACGTTACGCTTACGTTGCTTGGAAATGATACCGGGCAAAAAAGCAGGTCGCCGGATGATGCAGTTGACCTGACCGTTAGGGAACTCGAAATATTAAAACTGATTGCGGAGGGATACACCAATAAAGAAATCGGGGAGAAGCTGTTCATTAGTCACCGTACGGTGGATACCCACCGGACCAACATGATGAAAAAGCTCAATGTCAATAATGTAGCCGGTCTCATCAATTACGCCATCAAAAACGGTATTATTTCCTGAAGAGTTTAATGTTTGAAGTCTGAAGTTTTGCCGGAGGCCTGCCAGAATGTGGTCAGGCGGGCGTCCCTATCCCGCGTTGTTGGTTTCTCAACCAGGCTAAGTCGTTGAAACAAAGTCCCACATTGCGATATGACACATAGTTGTCAAACCTATGAAACCGATCACTAACTACTTTCGTTTAGTTCTGAGGAGCATCAGGTGGAAATGTGCGGCAGGGCGACGAAAGAATCCCCATCCTATGAAATACAGATTTCTTCGCCACAGAATAAATTCTGTGTCTGCGGGGTTCATGCTTTGCCTTGCGCCACCTCTGCCTCTGCGAAGCTATGGCGGAGCAGGGCGC
>JAADID010000316.1 GCA_013151505.1 Chlorobiota bacterium
GAAGTATATTTCATCATTAAAAGATATCCGTTTACAGGCAGGTACTTTCGATGTGGTTTTCTTTGATGCTTTCTCTCCTGCGGTCCAGCCCGAAATGTGGACGGAAGAAATTTTCAGTAAAATTGCCTTATCCATGAAGCCGGGCGGCGTTCTGACTACCTACTCAACGAAAGGAACCGTGAAAAGGGCTCTGAAAGCCAACGGTTTCACTATTGAAAAACTGCCCGGCCCGCCGGGAAAAAGGGAAATATTGAGGGCGGTGCTAAAAAGTTGATGACTAATTCCTTTGAAAGTTATATTTATTTGCTGATTTTTTTATTGTTTTAAAAGTGACTGATTAATTAAAATGGTTGAGCTTATAGTGGCTATTGTTTGCTGACTTTCAGCGATTTCAGCATCTGACGCCCGTTGTCAATCTCAATCAGATAAAGCCCTTTGGGATAACCATTTCCGATTGTCAGGGTTCCCGATGTTGTGTTTACGGCGATTTTTTCGATTAGTTGGCCATACATATTAAAAACACGGATCTCCGTACCGGAAAACAGCAACCCGTCAAGCTCGAAATCAATCTTCATTTCATAAATAAAGGGATTGGGATAGGCCACCAACCGTATATCCTCGCTGTTTGGCGTCAATCCCGTAAATACGCTTAAAAGCGCCACATTAATTATTGTCAGCTCGCCGTTTACAAGAGAAACGTTTTTCACCGTATCGGACGGATAGTTCGTCAGCGCATATTCAATATCATAAGTTCCCGCTTCAACCGTACCGAAAGCATAGCTTCCATCGGCGCCGGTGGTTGTCGAAATGTCTGTTTCCAGAATTGTAACACTCACACTTTCCAGGGGCAGGCCGGTAATGCTGTCGGTCACCGTACCTTCCACATAACAGGCTCTCTTGTAGTCGGGACCGAGCACATAAAGTCCTTCCTCGATGTCGGAGGCAAGGATATTTCCTGACGGCAGAAAAGGATATGCACCCCAGCAACCGTGAAATCCGTTACCCGAATATTGAGGGGAAGTGTCGTAATTTCCGACTTCAATCACATTGCCCGGGCGGCTTGCATCGTGAATGACCACACCGTCAGTATAATACGAGGTGACAAGGTAGTTGTTTTGAACATGCACGTTATGCGGAATAACGCCCGAGCCGGGATTGGAGCGGACACGGTCGGTCTCGTAAATATCGTTCATATCGCTAACATCAAAAGCGGTAATATACGCCCCGCTTTCTTCATCGGTGGTAAAAACATTTTGTCCGTTATCGGAAACCCAGATGTTGTGGGTAAAGTTACCGGGAGTTTGTGCAGACCCCAGAGTAACGGGATTTGCTGGATCGCTCACATCCACTGCCATGAGTTTGCCCTGATAGATAGCCGCTCCCCACAGGGTATCGCCACGCACCATTCCGTCGTGGAAATAGTTTTCATCGTACACTCCCAGTTCCACCGGATTCATCGGATCGGCCGTCAGATCGCAAATGATGGCCCCGCCCAACCCGTAGTTTGAGCCGAATATATACAGCTTCCCCGATTCGTCAATGTAAACGTTGTGCGAGCGGGTAAAAGGATAAGCCGAACCGGTAAAAGTTGTGGAAGTGGTGATTGTACCCGGTAACGGGCTTAAGTCAATAATGGTAATCCCTCCACCACCCTCGGTGGAAACATAAGCATAATTATCCCAGGTTTTGATGTCTCTCCAGACGGAAGTGACCCCCGGCTCAAAATGCACCTCGGCAAGGGAATCCGGATTGGTAACGTCAACAATAGAAAGTCCGCTGATGGTCCCCACCAGGGCATATTCGTTTCCATCATCATCAACATAGCCCCATATATCGCTTAAATCATTCGTGTAGGTAAACTTCCCCAGCAAGGTAACATTGTCCTGTCCAAAAGTGTAAGAAACAGATAAAACCAGTAAAAAAAGCAGAATTTTTCTCATTGTAATAAATTTTAGTGAAAATGTTTGTGAATATCGAAAACCTGCAGGAACGTTTCAGTCCCGGGAATGTTTTTAAATGATAATCCTGCCAAAGGTAGTATTATTCATCTAATTTAGAATTATTCCACATAATAAAATTGTTAAAAATGAAAAACTTGAAATATCCGGAGGGCAGCAGATGTCCGTACCGCATTGTCAATTTTAAACGTAAAGTCACCATAAATGCTCAGGGCATTTTAACCGTTTTTCGAAAAAATGTTTTTCGCAATTAACGTTTTTACCTGCAATTCGTTTTTTCTGTTTTACGTTTTTTTTCTAAATCGTTTTTCTTATTTAACACTTTTTTATATTTTTGTAAAATATAAAATACGATTATGGAACGATTATATGAAGTATTTGACATAAAATTAAGAGGCACAACACTGGATTTCAAACGATTCCTGTTTGACCGGATTGACTGGAAAAACCGGCTGATATCCATTTTGGGAGCCAGAGGCACGGGAAAAACCACACTTGTACTACAGCATATCAAAGAACAATTTGGAGCACCTTCAAAAGATGTTCTGTATGCGGACGTGAACCATGTCTATTTTTCACAAAACACTTTAATTGACCTGGCGGACAGCTTTTACAAAGCCGGAGGTAAATATTTGTTTTTGGACGAAATACACAAGTACCGGAACTGGTCGGTTGAAATAAAACAAATTCACGACACTTACAAAGAATTACACCTCGTTATTTCCGGCTCTTCCATCCTCGAAATCATGAAAGGGGAAGCCGACCTGAGCCGAAGGATAGTCAGTTACATTATGCCCGGACTGTCATTCCGCGAGTTTATCGAACTGGACAAAGGGCTTAAGTTTGACAGCTTCCGGCTTGATGTGCTGCTGACAGACCACATGCGTATAGCCCATTCCATTACCGAAACGATCAGGCCCCTGGAATATTTCAGTGACTATCTGCAATACGGTTATTATCCGTTTTTCAATGAAGGGAAAGAGAGATACCCGGAAAAATTGCTCAACACCATCAATCTGATTCTTGAAATGGATTTGCCTGCTGTGGAAAAGATAGATTATAACAACATTCAAAAACTGAAAACTTTGTTGTCGGTCATAGCCGAATCGGCGCCTTTCAAACCCAACACGCAAAAGCTTGCCGATCTGATTGGTTCAACAAGACCTACAATCATAAAATTTTTCTCGTTGCTTGCCAAAGCCCAACTGCTTCTGTTGTTGAAGAGTGCCACCAAAGGAATTCGCAAATTGGGTAAGCCGGATAAAATTTACCTGAACAATCCTAACCTGATGTTTGCTTTGTCCCCCGAAAGCCCCAACAAAGGCACACTTCGCGAAACCTTCTTTTTCAATCAGATAAAAACTAACCATACGGTAGAATTGCCCAAATCAGGGGATTTCCTGGTTGACAACAAATACCTTTTTGAAGTCGGCGGAAAAACCAAAGGTCAAAAACAAATCGCCGGTATTGAAAATAGCTGGCTGGTAAAAGACGATATGGAAACCGGAAGCGGGAATGTGATGCCGCTGTGGGTATTTGGGTTTTTGTATTAGCTTCAAACTATTTTGAGGGCTGTTAAACCATGATCAGAATTCTCCGGGATAAAGCGTATTGAGAAACTCAAGGAAAAGATCATCAGGCCTGTGCGCCGAAAGTTTGCAGTTATACAAAATAATAATAGTAGCATCCTTTTCAAGGGAATGAAGCATCACAGAGGTATATCCTTCAATACCCCCATTATGCCCAATAAAACTGTGAACCTTAAACAAACCTATTCCGTATGCCGAATCGCCACGAATAGTATAAAAACTATTCAGTCTGAGTTGCTGAAGGGAATCACTTAACAGGCCGCCTTCAACTAATGCTTCCACATAGATTTTCAGGTCATGTATATTGGAAACCATTCCTCCTGCCGCCTGAGCCCACGACACATCCCAGGCCTCGGTTACATCGGGCCAGGCAGGATCAAAGTCATCTGTAAAATAACCGTGAGCATGATGTCCGGGCATATCGCTGCCGGAAGCATGATAGGTTGTATGTTGAAGATCAAGTTTGTCTATTATCCGACGATGGATCTCTTGTTTGAGCGTATTTCCGGTTAGTATTTCAATTACCTTTCCAATCATTACAGTGTTGGAATTAGAGTAATTAAATGAATCGCCCGGCTCAAAAAGTAATGGATATTTGCTTGAAATGTCAAGCAGTTCGTCAGTAGTCCAAACCCTCAACGGGTTATTCAACCACTCATAATAAAACTCCTCGGTATCTGTGTAACTATGTATCCCGCTACGCATATCCCCCAGCATTCGCATCGTAATCTCATCAGAGTGGGGGAAATCAGGAACGTATTTACTCAACATATCTTCAGTACTGATCAAGCCATCATCAACCAATTGCAGCATCACAGTATTGGTAAAGGTTTTTGTATTGCTTCCAATACGAAACAGCATTTCGTCATCCATAGGAATTGATTGGGCAACATCTGCAATTCCGGTAGCATAAACAAAATTTACGTCATGTTCAGAATCCCATACTCCAACCACCATACCCGGAACATTGGTGTTTAATACGACCGAATCGCATTTGGCTTTAAGAATTTCAGTCAATGCAGGTTCGTTATTATTGTCTTTTTTGCATGCCCCCACAAGTAATGATACGGCAAGAAACCAGACGACGCTTGTTTTTAAAAATAAATTCATAACGATGTGAATTTCATGCTATATGTTAAGCTGCAAACTTAATTACGTATTTTCTGTTTTACTCTAATTTTGTAGTTTGTATTATTCATTTTACCTTTTTCGGTTAAAAGTGTTTCATCTGTTTTACACTTTTTTCGATGTCGGCAAAAGAACCAAAGGGCAAAAACAAATAGCCGGCATTGAATAACGCTTGCCGGCCAAAGACAAAAGGGAAACGGGGAGCGGGAATGTGGTGTTGTTGGGGGTGTTTGGGTTTTTGTATTATAGGCAAAATGATTATTTATCCCCTATCTGTTGTTTTTAATAATTACCTGCAACCATAGTAACTTTTCCAAAGTTTGGAACTTTGGAAAAGTTATTTCAGGAAATCGTTAATACATGAACTACGTTAAATATCACCAATTTGTTTCTGACGAGTTTATAGATAAATATATAGTTCTTTTCGAAAACGGCACATCGTAAATTTCGTTTAGCCCAAGTCTCTTTCCGGCAAATTGGGTATTTTTCAGGAAAATTCTTTAGCGAGTTACCGAATTTGTATAATTCACTAATAAAGTTATCAGCAGTTTTCGGATAACCCTTATCTGCAATATAATTTCCAATTTTAGCAATTGACCGGATGGCGGGTAGTTTATATGTTATTCTGATTTCTTTTTCTGCCATTTCTTGGCTAACTTTTTTGAATATTTTTCAGCCTTTTCGGCTGTCATGGAAGTACTGTTTTCTGCATCCAATATCATCTTCTCCGCTTCCTTGTCAGTAGCCGGGCGGGTAGGATTGATCCAGTCATATTCTTCCCCCTCGATATGAACCGAATCAACAAATGTCAGACGTTTCACAATTTCGATAAACAACTCCACATCCGAGGGATTCTCGATATTTACAACCACCTTTTGCATGACTCTTTTTTACAAAGTTATTAAAATTTTCTTTGTGTCTGTGCCTTCTCCGTGATACTCCGTATAACAGCTCATTCATCTGATCCGGAAATCGCTATATCCCGTTACCGGCACAAACTGTTTCTCCGCTTTTGAAACCCGTGCCCAGGGTGGTCCTTCTTCGCACCACAGGATGAAACGGTCAAGGGCTTCCTCCTCCCCTTCCGCTTCCACATATACGCTGCCATCAGGTTGATTCATCACAAAACCTGAAATACCAAGTTCAAGCGCTTTTTTTTGGGTATAATACCGGAACCCCACACCCTGCACACGACCGTAAATATTTAGTATGACTGCCTTTTTTGCCATTATGCCTGCAAACGTTTAGTGATCATCGCATCCACAATGGTAAACAATTGTTCGGGATTGTATTTCCGCCAGGGCAGTTCGTTGAAACGCCCTCCAAAACCGAGGTAATAATCTATTCCGCTTTCCATGAATTCATTGATTACATGATCCCTGAAGTTCAGGCAGATGATCCACCCGTCTTCCAGGTTATCGGCCCATTCCTCGTAATAATCAGCCGAATCCGCATGAAACTCAAGGACATTCTCCCCGATCAGGATAAAATAGCGGATGTCTTCGGCAATCATTTCTTCAATCACATTCCTGTAAAAAAACATGACGTCATTGTACAGAATATCATTCCACTCGCCGAACATCTCGATGACACAAAAATGCCGGTCATAATTCACGTACAGCACTTTCAGGTACAGTGTATTGGAGCCGAACTCGTCCCATTGCGGATGGATATAATAATTGTAAATTGTATTCGTGCATTCAAACTCACTGTATTCCCTGCCGAAAAACGGTGAGCGGCTGTCTTCGGCTGCAATGTATATGGATCGCCAGTTGTAGTAAGGTTCTATCTCGTGCATATTCCTAACTGATTAACCGGGTAATGTAAAAGCCGACGAAAGCCAGACCGATGCCCAGAATATTTGTTCCCAAAATATAGAATATTACGTTTTTGATCTGCCCGTCGTGAACCAGGCTGAACACATCGAAAGCAAAAGTGGAAAAAGTGGTAAAGCTACCCAGAATCCCGATAAATATCAGCATCCGGATACCGGGAGCAACATACAACCTGTCGAACCATCCCCACAGGAAACCGATAACAAATGCCCCAGTGATGTTGATGACCAGCGTAGGCCACGGAAAAGTTGACGTCGTTGATTTTTCAAACAAAACAAATATCAGGTACCTGAAAACGGCGCCGATACTGCCGCCAATTGATATCAATAATACTTTTAAAATCATAGTGCAAATTTAATGGCTTTAATCTTTCCCAGGCCGGCATACAGGTCATCCATCTGCTGTTTACT
>JAADID010000257.1 GCA_013151505.1 Chlorobiota bacterium
TTTCACGCGGAGCCGCAAAGGCACAAAAGTTATTGTATTACTAATTTATCGTTCTCTTTGCGTCTCTGCGTCTTTGCGTGGAAGATTGTCTGTTTTATATATATTTTTAAAGTTTGGCGATTATCGCATCCCCCATTTCCCTTGTGGATGCAGCACCTTCTTTGATCACATCCGGTGTACCACGCATTTTCATCATGTCATAAGTACGGACTTTGCCTTCGGCAATCACTTCTGCCACGGCATGCCTTATCTTTCCGGCAATTTCATTTTCACCGATAAAATCCAGCATCATGCACGAAGACTCGATCATGGCAATGGGATTAACGATGGATACTTCGTAGCTTGCATATTTGGGTGCGGAACCATGTGTGGGTTCAAAAACGCCGATGCCCGTATCGGGATTGTACTGGGCCGAGCAGGCAAACCCCAACCCGCCAATGAGTCCGGCAAAACCATCGGACACAATGTCACCGAACATATTCCCGGCTACGATCACACCGTAATCTTCCGGGTTTTTGGTCAGCCACATCATCTGGGCATCAATGTTTGTGTTCCAGAGTTGAATTTCCGGAAAATCAGCTTTCTGGATTTCCTGTGCCATTTTATACATCATGCCTGATGTTTCACGGATCACATTCGGTTTCTCACAAACGGTAACTGATTTGTATCGGTACTTCTTGGCATGACTAAAAGCAGCACGAAGTATGCGTTCCGTTGCTTTTTTTGTGAATATCCTAGTGGAGACCGATATTTCGGCTTTGGGAACATGACCGAAGTTTTTCTGAAATTTCGGGTGGGTCATCAGGGCATCATAAACCTGTTGGGGAGGGTCGCTCCATTCCACACCACCGTATAATCCTTCGGTATTCTGGCGGAAGATAACCACGTCCACTTCGGGTTCTTCAAAACTTCCGTATTTTCCCCTGCGGATGAAGTTGAGCGGATTGCCTTTGTAAGTATGGCAGGGGCGCATACAGATATCCAGCCCGAAAAGCTGCCGCAATCCCACGATCGGTGAGGAATAGACCAATCCTTTCCCTTGCAAATCAGGAGACAGTTCACCGGCGGCTTCATCTTTCGGTTTGGAGGTAATGGCCCCGAAAAGGGCAATTTTATGTTTTTCCAGCAGTCGGATGGTTCTGTCCGGTAACGGGTTGCCCTCATTGCACCAGAATTCCCAGCCAATATCGCCTTCCACGTATTCGGCATCAAAACCGGCAGCATCCAGCACACGGATGGCCTCATCAAGTACAGCCCTTCCGATGCCGTCTCCGGGCAGGGCAACAATCGTTCTTTTTGTCATATATTTTTCTTTTAAACAGTTTGGCACAAAGGTAGAAAGTTGGCTGAAATGACAGATAGCAGACGATAAAAAGAAATGAATAAAAAAACCGGATTTTATCCACAACTTTTTCAGGTAACCGGTCCTTTAGGGCCGGGATATAAAAACCTCGCAGAATACATCTTCCGCTCCATTCTTTCTTCTACTTTTGCACTTTATTTTTTTACCGGATAAAACAAAAATATTATGGCTACCAATTGCGGCATTATCGGACTGGCAAACACGGGGAAAACCACAATTTTCAATTGCATGTCCAATACCCGTGCGGAAAGCTCCGCGTATGCATTCAGTGCAACGAAATCGAACAAGGGGGTCATTGAAGTGCCGGATCCTCGGCTTTACAAAATTGATGAGTTGATCCGTTCGGCAAAGGTAATCCCGGCCACAGTGGAGATCGTAGATGTTCCGGGGCTGGCCAAAGGGGCAAGCCGGGGTGAAGGGGTAGGGAACAAATTCCTTGCCGATGTTCAGCAGACGGATGCCCTGATCCATGTCCTTCGTTGTTTTGATGATGACAGCCTTCCCCATATCGAAGGATCGGTTGACCCTGTCCGGGATATTGAGATCGTTGACTTTGAATTACAGGTGAGGGACCTGGACCTGGTGAACCGAAAGATCGAGCGTACAAGAAAAATAGCCAACGTGGGCGATGCAAAAGCAAAAAAAGAGCTTCAGGTTTTGGAAACCTTTAAAAATCACCTGGAGAATTTCGGGAATGCACGCACTGCTCCTGTTGATGAGGACGATCGCTATGTGGTTCACGACCTGCTGCTTTTGACGGAAAAGCCGGTTATCTATGTCTGCAATGTGGATGACGCATCCGCCTTATCGGGTAATGTTTACGTTGACCGGGTAAAAGCGTATCTGAAAGATCAGGATGCGGATATTCTTGTGATTGCCGGTAAACTGGAAGCCGAAATCGCCGAACTGGATCAGGAGGACCGTCCCGATTTTCTAACTGATGCAGGACTTGAAGAGCCCGGTGTCAACAAGCTGATCCGGGCTGCTTATCATACGCTGAACCTGCAATCCTTTTTCACTGCCGGCCCCAAAGAAGTCCGTGCCTGGACCATACGCAAAGGCATGACGGCGCCCCAGGCCGCCGGCGTGATCCACAGCGACCTGGAACGGGGATTTATCCGCGCCGAAGTAATGAAATATGAAGACTTTATCGCCCTGGGTTCCGAACAGGCCGTAAAAAATGCCGGCAAATTCCATGTGGAAGGAAAAAACTATGTGGTTGAAGACGGGGATATTATGCACATCCGGTTTAATGTGTGACGGGTTCCGGGTTTCATAAGTGGGTGATTGTCGCGGCATTCTTTTCCGCGTGCCAGCTTTTATATACCTCACAATTAAACGTCTGTAGTTTTATGGTTGTTTCACAGTAACCGGTTTCTTCCGGGTTACCATCTCAACAACAGAACATCCGAACTTTAAGACCATAAAGCCAACCAACCCCTTCACCTCGCCAGCACAACTTTCCTGACCGAGTTGCGGCTTCCGGAAGAAACCTGCAGAAAATAAATCCCTTCGGGAAGAAAAGAGGTATTGACGGAAATTTGATTTTGTCCCGTTTCAGCACTTTTCAGCAATTTCGAATAAACCTCTTTCCCAACGATGTTAAAAAGGCGGATTTCAACATTTCCTCTCTTTCCGATACGATAATTTATTTTGATCTCATCTTTTGCCGGGTTGGGATAGACATGCAGCAGGATTCCGTTTTTCCCCGAATTCTCTTCTATTCCCACAAACCAGGGATTAACACGTGTGTAATATACATCCTGCTCACCGTTGAGTGTATTGGCCCAGGCAAGATGCGCATAATCCACGTCGGAGATCATGTGGAAATAATCACCCATTTTATTCTGGTCGGGCCAGCCCAAATGCGGGTCGAACGATTCGGAGATCTTTTCGTTTTCCGAAAAAGATTCTCCTCCGTCAATGGAGTATGAATAATACAGGGAAGAGAGATAGGTGCCGGGATTGTCCCGTGTATCCAGCCAGATCACGTCAATGCGTCCGTCGGGGGCAACCGACATGGTTCCGAACCATTGCCAGTTGTGTTCACTAAGGTCCTGATTGACGCGTACCGGTTCATCCCAGGTAATTCCTCCGTCCGTACTTCTTGCAAACATCACATCCAGGGGGTCATTATTATCTGACCGTTGCACCGAGCACAACAGGTAAACATATCCGCTGTAGTCGCCGTCCGAATTGTCCACGGCCACCCAGGTCTGGCCAAGCAGCCCGCCGGGGTTGGGGCCTTCGCCCGATGCAATCCAACCGTTCAGGTCCACCACGGAATAAGAATCCCACGAAACCGGCCATCCCGGGTTCTGGGCTGTGCCCGACTTGGAAACGATGAATCCGTCATACGAATAACCTCCTGCATACAAAGTGCCGTCGGGCCCCGTTGCCAATGTGCCCCAAAATGGAGTTCCCAGTATATTTACACAGCTTTCGTAACTGTCACCTCCGTCTGTAGAACGGGTGAAAAAGTCAGGATAACATATACTGTAAGACGAAGTCCAGAAAGCATAAATATTTCCTTCACCCATTCCGTCGGTCTGGTCAACGGTCATCCATTGTTTGTCACCGCCTTCTGCATAAGTGCCGTCATCCCACTCCGTGGTTCCGGGACCCATGATAAACACATCGCAATAAAAATTATTTCCGGAAACGGTTAAGCTGTTGTAAAAAATATTTCCGTTGTTGTCGGAGGCCAGTACGGGATCGGATCGAAAGATACCGGGGTTGATCACGCCGGGGAATGTCCATGTTTCACCCCCGTCCAATGTGTAAGCATAACCTGCCTGCCTGAAATTGTTGTTCACGTCGTCGAACTGCCGCCAGCCGATCACCATCCTGTCGGCGTTTGTCGGATCAATGGCAATGGAGGGTTCATTGGCTGCATCGCCTTCGATGTTGTTGCCGTCTTCATCCGTATTTACCTGGATGGTAAAATAATCGCTGCCATCATCGCGGTAACCGGGTGACCTCGGCATGTCTTCAGTAGAAACGGGAACATATTTATCTCCCGGAACTTCGTGGTGTTGTGACGGTGAGATTATTTTGACGGTGTCTCCCTCTGCCGGAGAAGCCATTGCAGTGTGAAAAGCAACGAAGAAAAAAGAAACGATAAATACAAATACCGACTTCATAACAGGTTGGTTTTAATGAGTGTTAAAAGTATGGAAAATTTGGTTTTGATTTAAAAGATATTTGACGTATATTTGGAGACAAATGTCCATACAATGTATAAAACGAACAAACAAAAAGAGCCTGAATTAAACGAAGCTTTTGAACTTTATTTAGGAGATGTCAGAAAAAAGCTGGATATTAAGAAGTTCCGATCATTAAGGGACTTTTTCGATAATAAATTGCTGGTAGTCTATTCCATCCAAAAAGGAATTCCCTATTCTTTGTTTCAGCAAATCAAAGAGGCAATTCCTTTTACCGATAAAGACTGGGCTGAATTTTTAAACATTTCAATTAAATCGTTGCAACGCTACAAAACAAAAAAGGATTACCGGTTCAGACCTATTCATTCCGAAAAAATAATCGAGCTGGCCGAGGTAGCTTACCTGGGAAAGGAAGTCTTCGAATCTTTTGACAAGTTTTATTTATGGCTGCACACCCCTTTGTATGCACTCGGAAATATGAAGCCGGTGGATTTGTTGAAAAACTCTTACGGGAAAGAAATGGTGACTGATGAACTCAACCGAATTGATCACGGAATATTTATCTGATGCTGGTTTTCAGATTAGCACGAAAAAAATATCCTGTTGTCTTGTCCGGTAAAGGATCGGCCAGGTCAGGGAACCGGTGGAATTCGAAAGGAACGGAAATCATTTACTGTGCAGGAAACAGGGCACTGGCGATGGCTGAGGTTGCTGTGCATCTGACGATAGCCACTTTACCCGGTGATTTTGTGATGATGGAAATTTTCATTCCCGATAATGTTTCTATAGAACCACTCAATGTTGAAGATTTACCAGACGGCTGGAACCGTTTTCCTCATCTGATTTCCACACAAATAACAGGAGATGATTTTGTTCGTTCAAACAGGGCATGTATTCTGCAAGTGCCATCTGCGGTGGTTAAAGGAGATTACAACTACCTCATCAATCCGTACCATCCTGATTTTATAAAAATCATCATTCAAAATATATTTGATTTCCCGTTTGATAATCGCATTTTCGGATGAAGCTCATTGTGTCATGTAGTAATACCGATTGCAAATCAAAATGCGCTTTTGGTTCATTTCATTCCCAAAAGCACTTTGATTTAGCACCGGCATTTACTCCCGTATAAACGGGATAAATTTTAAAATGCACTGTGGCGCATTTTAAAATACAATAGGTATAATATGGAGTTATATTTCATCATTGTGACAATCATTACGGGAAAATAAAAAAAACTGCCCGGAATTAATTCCCGGACAGTTTTAAAAAAGTTCCCTGATTTATTTATTCGTTTCGGAAAACGAAATTGTCACCTTCAACGTCCACCATAATGGTATGTTCACTGCTCACCTGACCGGCAAGGATCATTTTCGACAGCTCGTTCAGTACTTTTTTCTGGATCACCCGTTTCAACGGCCTGGCGCCGAATTGCGGATCGTAACCGATCTCTGCCAGTTTGGTAACCGCTTGATCCGTGATGTCAATTTTGATGTTGTTCTTTTCAAGCATCTTCTGTACCTGATTGAACATCAACCTGACAATATCATGGATTTCGGCCCTGGTCAGCGGGGTGAACATGATGACCTCGTCAATCCTGTTCAAAAACTCCGGCCGGATGGTTTTCTTAAGCAGGGTCATCACCTCTTTTCGCGTACCTTCGATCACCTGTTCCCTGTTTTCGTCGGTCAGGTTGGCGAACCTTTCCTGAATGATGTGGGAACCGATGTTGGACGTCATGATGATGATGGTGTTTTTGAAATCCACCGTACGCCCTTTGTTATCCGTCAGCCGTCCGTCGTCCAGCACCTGAAGCAGGATGTTGAACACATCGGGATGTGCTTTTTCAATTTCATCCAGCAGGACCACCGAATAAGGTTTACGCCTGACGGCTTCGGTCAACTGGCCGCTTTCCTCGTAGCCTACATAGCCGGGAGGCGCTCCGATGAGCCTTGATACCGAATGACGCTCCTGGTATTCCGACATGTCAATGCGGACCATGGCGTTTTCGTTGTTGAACAGGAAGTCCGCCAGCGCCTTGGCCAGCTCGGTTTTCCCTACTCCGGTTGTGCCGAGGAAGATGAACGAACCGATGGGCCGTTTTTCATCCTGCAACCCGGCCCTGCTTCTGCGGATGGCATCGGCAATGGAGCGGATAGCATAATCCTGACCGACCACGCGTTTGTGCAGTTCTTCTTCGAGGTGCAGCAGTTTTTCGCGTTCGCTTTGCAGCATCCGGTTTACAGGGATACCCGTCCATTTCGAGACCACCTCGGCCACTTCCTCGGCCCCCACTTCTTCGTTGATCATGGGTTTGTCGCCCTGAAGTTCGGCCAACTGCTGTCTCAACTTTTCAATCATGGCCTGGGCTTCCTGTATCTTACCGTAACGCAGCTCGGCTACTTTTCCGAAATCGCCGTCACGTTCTGCGCGTTCTGCCTCCAGCTTGTAATCTTCAATTTGCTTTTTATACTGTTGTATCTTATCAACCAGTTCTTTCTCGGCCTGCCATTTGGACCGCAGATGATTCCGCTGATCGTTCAGGTTGGCCAGCTCTTCGTTGATCAGGTTCAGCTTGTTCTTGTCGTTTTCCCGCTTGATGGCTTCGCGCTCGATTTCCAGTTGCCTGATCCGTCGTTCCACCGTTTCCAATTCTTCGGGCAGCGAGTTGATCTCCAGACGCAACTTGGATGCGGCTTCGTCAATCAGGTCAATGGCCTTGTCAGGCAGAAACCTGTTGGTAATATACCGTTGCGACAGCTCGACTGCTGCAATGATGGCCTCATCCTTTATCCTTACCTTGTGGTGGGTTTCATACCTTTCTTTCAACCCGCGAAGGATTGAAATGGCCGAAGCGGTATCGGGCTCATCCACCATTACCGTCTGGAACCTTCTTTCAAGCGCTTTGTCTTTTTCAAAATACTTCTGGTATTCCTTCAATGTGGTGGCGCCTATGGCCCTGAGTTCGCCCCTGGCCAAAGCAGGTTTCAGGATGTTGGCTGCATCCATGGCGCCTTCCGAAGCGCCGGCACCGACAAGGGTATGGATCTCATCAATAAACAGGATGATCTCGCCGTCAGAATCCACAACCTCTTTGATCACGCTTTTCAGACGCTCCTCAAATTCGCCTTTGTATTTGGCTCCGGCAATAAGTGCCCCCATATCCAGTGAAAACAGTTGTTTTGTTTTCAGGTTATCGGGCACGTCACCGTTGACAATGCGATAGGCAATGCCTTCGGCGATGGCTGTTTTACCGACACCCGGCTCACCGATGAGGATCGGGTTGTTCTTTGTACGCCGTGACAATATCTGCAACACACGCCTGATCTCGTCATCGCGGCCGATAACCGGATCCAGTTTGCCGTTTGCAGCCAGTTCGTTCAGGTTACGGGCATAGCGGTTCAGCGCATTGTACTGGTCTTCGGCACTCTGGCTGTTGACCGTTGCTCCTTTCCGCAAATCTTTGATGGCTGCGATCAAATCTTTCTTCGTGATGCCGTTATCTTTCAATAATTGCGAAGCGCTGCTTTTCACCTCGAGAATACCCAGCAGCAAATGCTCGATGGAGACAAATTCATCCCCGAATTCCTTGAGGTAGGTTTGTGCTTTGCTCAGCACATCGGCAGCTTCGTTCGAAAGATACTGATTGCCTCCCGAAACTTTGGGCAGCGATTCGATGATCTTATCCACTGCCTGCGAAAAAACCGGGTAATTGACATTCAGTTTCTTCAATAAAAAGGGAATGACATTCTCATCTGCCAAAAGGATACCTTTCAGCAAGTGAATGCCTTCAATAGCCTGGTTGCTGTTTGCAGCGGCTATCTCCTGGGCCTTTTGAACGGCCTCCTGCGATTTTATTGTGAATTTATTTAAGTTCATATTCTGTTTCCTCCTTTACTTTTGCGCTTATGTTGTCAAAAAGTTTACCATTTGTGAATTGTATCTAACGAACTGTATATTTGGCAGTTAAAAATAAAATCAACTGCCATTATGGCTTGTGTTCGGTTTTTATGAGATGTTTCTTTTTATGCGGAACTTTAAAATTTATTATTAAAACTTATCTTTCAATTATGCGGGTATCCGTTCTGGTAACAAACCAATAATGCGAATCAAGGCTTGAATTTGTAAATTTGTTTTTAATCAATAAAAAAGGCTTTAACTTTTCCAAAGTTCCGAACTTTGGAAAAGTTAACACAAAGCCTGGTACCCGTTATGGCGACGAACCAATAACAGGGTAATATTATCCTAAAGGGACTTCGATCCCTGCAAAAAATCCTTTTCCGGGGGCCGTATTAAAGGTATATTTCCCGTTGATGGAACCCAGCCTGCTTTTGATATTTTCGAAGCCCATGCCTTTTTTGCCGGATTTGTCCATTTTTTTATAATCGAAACCTTTTCCGTCATCCCTGTAGGTCATAAACAGCTTGTTGTTCTTTTCGGTCATAAGTATCTCGATGTTTGTGGCTTCGGCATGTTTCAGCGTGTTGTTAATCAACTCGGTGATGATACGGTAAAGAGTTATTTCGATGGTGGGTTTGTGGCGTTTGTTCTGATTTGCCGGATGGATCGTGATCCGGACTTTTCCGGAAGCGTTGATTTTATCGCTAAAGGAACGAATGGCAGCATTCAGGCCGTTATTTTTTAGTACCGCCGGCATGATGTTGTTGGAAATGTTCCGGGCATTTTTAATGGCTTCGTCCAACAGGTTGTTGATCTGACCGGTGAGCGTCTTGCGGTCCTGGCGGCTGGTTTCGCTTTTCATTTCGCCGATGTAAAGTTTAAGTGTCGAAAGCAACACGCCGAGGCCGTCGTGCAGATCTTCGGCAAAACGTTTACGTTCCCTGAACTCGGTTTCCATCACAGCATCTAATACTTTCCGTTCGGCATGTTGCTGCATCAGGCGTTTTTCGGCTAATTGTTTGAGTTTGAATGAACGAAATGATATAAAAACCAAAAAGATGATCAGGGCGAATATGATGATTACGGCAACAAGAATGATGCGGTTTGTCCTTGATTGAGCCGCCTGCAACATGGTTTTCTCTTTCAGCGATCTGATCTCTTCTTCTTTTTTTTCAGTCTGGTATTTGGTTTCCATCTCGGCAATGCGGGCGTCACTTTCGGCAGTAAAAATGCTGTCGCGCATCCGGCTCCCCGCTGTAAAATAGGCTAAAGCTTTTTTGTAATCGCCTTTTTTCCGATAAACTTTTGCCAGCTCTTCGTTGGAAAGCATAATAAATCGTGAAGTGCCCGATTCGGTTGCCATACGAAGACTTTCTTTGAAATAATCTGCCGATTTATCCAAAAGCCCCTGTTTCTGATACAACTGTCCGATCATATAGTTGCAGTTGATGAGTCCGTCAACGGAGTTCAGCTTCCGGCACAGACCGACAGATAAATTATAATAGTACAGCGAAGAATCGTACCGTTCTGTTTCCCTTAAAACATCAGCCAGGTTCACATAATTGTTGATGAGCTCATACTCATTGCCTTCGCGTTCGTTAATTTCCTTGCTCCTGAAAAAATAGGAATAAGCGCTGTCGTAGTCTTTGGTGGAAAAGTAAACAGAGCCCAGATTATTCATGCTCTGGCTGAGAGAATAGCTGTTCCCTGTTTTTTTTGCTATGGCCAGGGCCTTGTAATTGTATTCCAGGGCTTTGGGGTAGTTTAACAAATCTTTGTAAGAAGCTGCGAGGTTGCTCGAATTGACAGCGATACCCGTATTATAGCCGATTTCCTCCGCCAGTTTGAGGGCCTGAAAATAGTTGTCTATTGATTTGTCGTATTCACCTTTGTAATAATAAATGTTTCCCGTGTTGGTGTAAATGGCCAGCACCCTGCGTTTATATGTCGCATTACCGGGGTCTTCTTCCATAAGCATTTTACCTGTTTCCAGTGCCGAAGCGAGGTATGACAATGCTTTATAGTACCCGGCTTTGACAATGAAACAAACTCCCAAAGTATTGTAAGCAGAGGCTGTTTTTAATTTGTAATTGCCTGCCCGGGCTGCCCGGAGGGCAATTTGGGCATATTTCACCGCACTGTCGGTTTCGCTGTACATGTAGGTCCATGCAAGGTCAAGAGCGGTTTGAACGTAACTTGTGTCAGGGAGATTTGTGCCGAGGAGTTTTTTCAGACTATCGGCCGTGCTGTTTTGAGCCGTCAGCATGGGGTACAGCCACAATGCGAAAAGAAGCGATAAAAGGTACCTGATCAATTTCATTCCGACAGCGTCAATTAAAATTCAATGTTGATAATTTTATTTTTGATGGCGTAAATGAGCAGGCTTACGACATTCTTGGAACCGGTTTTTGAGATCAGGTTGTTTTTATGCGTATCAACCGTACGGATACTGATAAATAATTTTTCAGCGATCTCGGCGTTGGAAAAACCTTCGGCTATGAGCTGCAGAATTTCCAGTTCGCGCCTGGTGAGCAATGCCTCCGTGTCGTCTGTTTCCTGTTTTTCAAGAAACTTGTTCGTGAAAAAAGGAAGCAGTTCGGGTGAAAAATAGTTTTGATCGTTGTGTACCAACCTGATGGCATTGAACAGGGTTTCTTTGTCCACATTTTTCAACAGAAAACCCCTGGCGCCTGCATTGATGATCTGGTGTAAGAATTCTTCTTCACCGAAAGTGGAGAGAACAAGTATTTTTATACCCGGATTCCGCTCAATCGCGTTGGCAGCGGCTTCTATGCCGTTCATCCCCTGCATTTTAATGTCCATAAGCACCACATCAAAATCACAAGCGTTCATTTTCTCAAGAAATTCTTCCCCGCTACCTGCCTCATTTACGACTTCAAAATCTTTACACCGGCTAAAAACCAGTTTCAGTCCGTTGCGAAAAATTTCATGGTCATCAACGATGAATACCCTTATGGAATCTTTTTTTTGAGAATGGTTTTTCAATCTGTAATCTGTTATTTGTTTCCGTTCTTAAGCCGGAGTCTTTTTTTCACAGAGGCTAAAATATAAAAATTATGACAGGTGCCTTTTGAAAAAATAGTTTGCCGACAAGTAAGGATAATTGGTTTTTTTGCATGATGTCTTCGTTTCGCAAAAGGAAATATTTTACAGATAATAATACGGTTATGGTAAAAAAGAGATACGTACAATGAATCAAAAATCGTCATTTGATTGCCATTTCTCATAACGAATCCGGGTTAACAAACGGATTTACCCGGTTTTCCTGTCATGCGGATAAAGCTCCGGCCTCAAGCCTTGCTCAAAATAAAACCCCCGGAATAGCGTTTACAGGAAAGAAATATTTTTGCAAACAATTGTTGGATAAATATATTGTCGTCCATCTATGGAAAATAAAAAAACCCTTGTGATCGGCGGGAGCCCGAAACCTGACCGGTATTCGAATAAAGCCATTCGCCTTCTTTTAAAATATGGTTACCCGGTAGTTTCGACCGGTGCCCGCGAAGCGGAAGTGGAAGGCGTGAAAATTCAAACCGGAACTCCCCCTTTTGAAGATATTCATACGGTTACGCTCTATGTGGGTCCGGCCCGTCAACCACAACTGTATGATTATGTGATCAGCCTGAAACCCAAACGGATTATCTTCAACCCCGGGACAGAAAATGATGAATTCATTGAGCTTGCCCGGAAAAACAATATCGAAACCGTTGAAAACTGCACGCTGGTCATGTTGAATTCCGGTTTGTTTTAACTTAGTAAATAACCGCGGCCTGTTTGCATTTATTTTTACTTTTGCACGGTCTTTTTCGGGATAAAAACGGTCAATGATCAATACTTTAAAAAATACAGCGAGAAACAGTTTGCTCCTCTTTTTTACACTTTCGGGCATGCTGGGCGCTTACGGGCAGATTACCTGCGATATTTCGATCAACTCAACTTTGCCGGTTTGCCCTGGCGAAGAATATATTTTTTCGGCGCCTTTTTATGAAAATGTTGTTTACGAGTGGAAAAAAGACGGTATATTGCAGGAGGATATCTTGCCTGACAGTATAAACAAAGTATATATCATCATATCATCATAGACGACGAATCATTGATTACCCTGACGGTTAAGGATACGCTTACGCTGGAAACATGCAGCAGTTCACTTACTGTAACCATACATCCCAAGTTCACCGTTAAATTCAAACAGTTGCAACTGACATGTACCAATTCCGATATGGACAACGGAAATACAGCCAAGTTGCAGGCCATTGCCGTTGGCGAAATGAGTCCTGACAAATATCATTATTTCTGGGACGTAAAGCCCATCCAGGTTGCGCCGGGAGATTCTTCCATTGCCATCGGGCTGATGGCCTATCAGAAATATTTTATCACCGTCAAAGATAATTTCGGCTGCCGGGTAAAAGACACGGCATGGACAGTAGGGTATCCCAATCCTAAACTTCAAATAATCGCTGACCCGGATACAGCTTATATTCAAAATCCGTATATTGATTTTTCATTTATCAATCTGACGGAAGATAGTATTGATATCAGCAATAGTTACTGGTACTTCGACGATGATTCAACCACTTCAAATCTGCAGGAAATCACCCATGTTTATGAAAATGAAGGTAATTATTCTGTTTATCTGACAGTTATTAACTTTCAGGGGTGCGATACTGTTTTTGACACTACAGTATTAATAAAACCAGTTAAATTATTAATACCCAATGTTTTTACTCCCAACGGGGATGGGGTGAACGATTATTTTGTCATTACCGAAGACACAAAAGGTGGCCAGGGCGGACAGAAATCCATATCGGCATTTGATGGCGGTTACAAAACTGTTAATACATTTTACAAATCAACAGAATTGTATATCTTCAACCGCTGGGGCAGAATTGTGTTTAAATCAAGCAATTATCAAAATGATTGGGATGGAGGCAATCTTCCTGACGGCGTGTATTTTTATGTATTAAAGGCCTACGGTGAAAAAAGCGATGATGTTTTCAAAGGATCAGTTACCATATTTGGTAAAACAAAACAATAACTCAAAATTTAATTCAAATGAGAAATTTAAAAGTATTATTAGTCATGTTGATTGCTGTCAGTGTTGTAGCATGCAGCAATAACAGCAATGAAAAGAAGGTTTCGACGGATGTTGTAAAAAACTCGAAATCTGCCACCAAAGGCAAGAAACCTTATGAACGCCCGCAGATCATGTTCAAGGAGACCACTTATGATTTCGGTAAGATCATACAGGGTGAAAAAGTTGAGCATACTTTTCATTTTACCAACGCTGGCCGTGCCGACCTGGTGATTACCAAGGTAAGTACAAGTTGCGGCTGTACGGCTACCAATTATCCGCACTATCCGATCAAACCCGGCGACAGCGCCAAAATAGATGTGGTGTTCGACAGTCATAACAAAAAGGGTTTTCAAAACAAAACCGTTACCGTGTTGACGAATACCGAACCGAATTATACCCGTTTGTACCTTAAAGGCATGGTGGTTTTGCCGGGAAAATAATTGATTATTCATTAATTAAGATATTGTATTATGAGAACACTTTTTTTATTGCTTCAGGCCGAATCGGGAAAAGACAGCGGATGGATGTCCCTGTTGCCCCTTTTCCTTATTCTGATCGTTTTCTACTTTTTCTTTATCAGGCCGCAAACCAAAAAGAATAAAGAACAGAAAAAATTCAGGGAATCCATTAAGAAAGGGGCTAAAGTCGTTACTATCGGCGGAATTCACGGGAAGGTTGCCGAAGTAAAAGAAACTACGGTCGTCCTCGAAGTGGGTAACCAGGTTAAAATGACCGTTGAAAAATCGGCGCTTGTGGCTGACAGTTCGGGAGTTGGCCAGACAGTGAAGTAATTATTTCTGTTTCAAAAACAGTTTGGTTTACCGTAATGTTTAACTTTACGGACTGTAATCATTGTTATTAAACCGGTTTATCATGCCCTCAACCCCTGAAGAAAAAAGAGAACGAAAGAGCGATAACCTGGTTTTTCTTATTTGTATCATTATCGCCTCCATCTTCTGGCTGTTGATCAAATTATCGGCAGTTTACAACGAAACCTACCATTTCAGGGTCAATTATTATAATGTACCCGAAGGCAGAAACATGAGCCGGATAATTGACAGCACATTGGATGTTACGATCAAGGCAAAGGGATTTGCTATTCTCAGGCTCAATCTTTTTGAAGACATGGAGAACATCAACATTGACCTGAAGGATATGGGGTTGATGGCTAAAAACGGCAATGTTTATCAAATCAGTACCGACCGGCTGAAAGAAAAAATCGGTGATGCCATCGGCATCCGGCCTTCCGACGTCGGCATTTCCAGGTCCAGCCTGCGTTTTGTACTGGAAAAGCTGGCGGAAAAAACGGTACCCGTTTCTCCCGATCT
>JAADID010000301.1 GCA_013151505.1 Chlorobiota bacterium
TTTGGTTGGTTGATGTTTCTGAAAGCTTTAAGCGCAGGAAACAGATTGTTTTTTAAAAAAGGCTTTAAAGCGGGACGCCCGCCCGAATGACAAAGTCGGGCAGGCTTAAAGCCGGGTTGTGTTAAATTTTGGATTGTTTTGTCTTTTGTGTCGGCGACTAAAGTCGCCGGTACGGATAAAAAAAGCCCCTCTGTAAAGAGGAGCTTTTCAATAAGTTTCTTAAAAACGGGATTAATATTGCCACAGGCTTTCTTCGAACCTGAACATTTCGTTTTTTATCCTGTCGGCTTCGAGCAAAGCATCCACTCCGGTTGCGTATTGTGCAATACGGCGGTCGAAAACATTTTGCTCCTTGTAAATGTAACTCTCAAAAAGGCGTTTCCAGAACAAGTCGTCATAAGTCAGCCGTGCTGCCGCATTGAATTCATTAAAAACAAGCGCATGGGCAAAGACTTCACGCGACTCGGGATAAGATATCCAGAACAAAGGTTCTGTAACCTCCTCTCCGTTACGTTCTTTTATCATTACCGGACACAGCGCCTGGATTCGTACAAGCATTTGAGAGCGTTCGCTGTCAAAGTACCAGTCTTCTTTAATTCTCAGCCGCATAACCTTTGTGGGGTCAAATTCGGTAAAGATAACCGTATCATATTCCTCATAAGGCGGATAAGGCCGTTGCATGATCTGGTAGCTCGAGTCGGTTTGCCTTGCGATGATCTCGCTGTAAGTGATGGGTACCAGCAATTCGTCGGTGCTTGAAATGTCATAAGCAGTGATTTTACCTTCTTTCAACGCATCGAGTACTACAGTTATGAACGATTTCCAGTTTTCCTGCGGATCGGTCGGAAAATAAAATTTCTGATTAAATTTTTGCCTGAAGTCGATTTCCCTCCATATTCTTTTTGACCACATAACGTCGGCTTTACGAATATACGGATAGGGGACCGGCTTGGCAAAAGCCGTTTCGTCTTCTGGGTATAAAGCGTCCGAAGGCGATTCGTCCACAATCTGGGCTTTCACAGTTGGCGAGAACCCAAATGAGAGAATAAATAAGGCAAAAAATAATCTTTTCATTATTTGTTGTTTTAAAATTATTTTAACTCAAGGCTGATCGGGTTAAGACTCCTGATCGTACCGTCAGGCCCTTTTGCCCGTATATTATCAAAAAAGAATTTTTGTTTACGTTTTCCGTTTCTGATAATGTTTACGATTTCCTTGGTAAACCGGTTTCCTTTTACATTTTTCGGAATATAATCGCCATTGATAATGGTTCCGAAGGTATAACCCGTCACCTGGTAATAAACCTCAAATTCAAAATCCCTCATGTTCGGGATAATGGCTCCTGCTGCCAGCAACCGGTTTTTATCTATCTGTCCGTCAGATTGACCGGCAATCTGCGCAGTAGGTGTGGGTACGCGTTTTACCCTGAATTCCACTTTGCCAAGCGGAAGTTCTTTTCCGAGTATTTTGGCTGTTGCACTGACATAAGCTTTTCGGACACCTTTGGGAACTTTGTTGATCCTGACGATCCAGTCTTTTCCTTCCGGGCCTCTTTTCAGCACACCGAGGTCAATCGTCGGTTTGATCTTTTCATCCGCAATTCCGGGGGCGGAGATCGAAACCGGATTGTCAATACCGATGTAAAGCACATTCATTTTCAAAGGAGCTACCGTAAGCGCAGGAGGAGCAACAATATATGAACCTTTAAAATGATAAGGTTTCAGCTTGTTGGTCTTGGGGTCTATCATTTCGATGACACCTGCATATTTCTGGATTCCGACTTTGGTTGCGGGGAATTCCAGTTTACCCAGACCTGCCTGACCTTTGAAAACCTTGGCGCGTGATTCATTTTTGGCTGTTAATGTATCGGCGCCGGGGAGCACTTTAATGGTGACTTCGGTTTTTTTATCATAGGCTGCCACCAGCACATCAGCCTGGTATTTTTGTCCCTGCAACACGAAAGTACTTTTCGGGATAACTTTTGCAGCCACTTCATTGAACTTGAAGTCGGTTTCCGAAACAGACCCGTACAGATAATTCATTGCATTGAACTCTGCTGTCTGCACTTCTCCGATAATACGGTTCAGGATGGTGATGTCAGCCGCAAGGATGGTAAAGTAAAAATTATGTTGCTCCCATGTCTGCTTCTGACCGTCTTTGTCCCTGTAAGTAACACCTTTCATATTGGTTATCAGACCAACCTTTTTTGTGTCTTTGGGAAGGTTCATGGTTTTGAGAATCAAATCCCGGTATTTCCCCATTTTTTTACTCAAAACATAAGCTTCGCCAACTCCAATTTTATCGCCTGTCCCCACCATAAAGTGTGTTGATGCATCGTACTTGTCTTTTGTTTCGAGTTTTTCAAGCATAAGGTACTTGGTCTTTTCGCCGTTGATGATCGTGTCTTTGTAATATCTTTGCATGATCTCATCAATGGACTTACGTTCTGATACTTTTACCAGTTCCAGTTTAAGAGAATCAATATATTTTATCAGTTTTTCAGCATTACTCCTGATTACTTCAGCCTGTTTGAAATAGGGGCCTACTTTTTCAGGATTAAGTTTGTATTGCAAACTGAATTTATCATAAGCATCTTTGATTTTGGCAGCCGTGCTCACGTTGGTGCTTTCCATTGATTCGTTAACAACAATGAATGCATTCAGAACTTCTTTTGACACGTTTAATGCCAGCAGGGCGTACAAAACAAGATACATCATTGAGATCATCTTCTGCCGCGGGGTTTCCTTATATCCAGCCATTTTTAATTAATTCTTTTGTTAATGGTTTGAGGTTAAATACTGTTGAATGATTTTATTTGATCAACCCTTAACATTCATAGCTGTAAGGATATTTCCGTAAACTTTATTCAGTTCACTCATTTTTGTTGTCAGATTCTCCATCTGGTCATGAAATTCGGTGGCCGATGCGGAAGACTGCTCAAGTTTTTCAAGGAAAACACTCATTGTTGTTTGCAATGATTCGGCATAATAACCGGTTGTTTCGGCATCTTTTGCAACAGACTCACCAAATATACGGGCTGAATTGGATGCCTGCTGGACGTTGGTTGCAAATTCGTTTGTTGCAGAAGCAACGGAAGAAAGATCGCTGAGCTGACTTGCATTTTCAGCCAGTTTTTCAATACCGTTACCCAGCTTATCAATTGTTCTCTGATCGAGTTTAGCCTTTTCAAACATTTCATCAAGGCGCTCTGTAGCCGATTTTCTTTTTTGCAATATCGAACCGTCATCAACCTTATGATACATCCCTGCCAATTCGGGATAAACCAGACTCCAGTCGGGTTCAACAAAAGGAGGTTCAAATGCAGAGAAAAAGAAAATGATCGCTTCTGTCCCTAAACCAATGACAAGCATGATATCAGCACCAGGATAGTGATTGATTTTAAACATGGCGCCAAGCAAAACAATAGATGCTCCCCATCCATAAACCTTGGCCATGAAGTTCCTGTATCCCCGTGTTCTTGTAAAATTAAATAAGCCCATGATAAATTTTTTTAAATTTTATTTTACTAAATAATTGTTGATTGATAATTAATTATATACTCTTGAAGCCTTGTTCGGGTTATCACCTTTGTTTCTTCCCAAGTAAGGCTGAATGGTTCTGAAGCCTATGTAACATTTTGCCGTATCCTGATACTCGTAAGCTCTTGTTGACACTTCCAGGAAATAAGCAATATCTTTCCACGAACCGCCACGTATTACCTTGCGTTTCATAACCGGCGGATCATCTTCTTTGGCATTGTAAGTATAGTTAGGGTTCATGTCCCATGTAAAGTTATAGGAAGAAGGGTCGAAAGCGCTGCTTGTCCATTCCGAAACATTGCCAGCCATATCATAAAGACCCCAGTCATTGGGAGGATAATGGGCAACAATCACCGTACGCAAACCACCGTCAGCGATGTAATTCCCACGCACCGGTTTGAAGTTGGCCAGGAAACAACCTTTTTCATTTCTTGTATAAGGTCCTCCCCACGGATAGGGATTCAAAGCATAACCACCCCGGGCGGCCCATTCCCATTCGGCTTCTGTCGGAAGACGGAATTCTGAAAGTGAGACCTGGCCTTTTTTTGACCTTAAATAACTGTTAAGGTATTCTGTACGCCAAACGCAAAATGCGCGTGCCTGTCTCCAGTTAACACCTACCACAGGATAGTGGTCATAAGCCGGATGCCAGAAATATTTTTCGGTAAGCGGATCATTGAACGAGTATGTATAATCGTGTATCCAGGCCAAAGTGTCGGGATACACGGCGATGGTTTCGTTTCTTACATAAACCGAACGGTCACGTAAGCCCTGCGGACGGTTGGCCAGTCCCGCATTGCGGTAATCGGCCTCTTCGGTAAAATCTTTTTTTGCCGCTGCATGAAGGTCAACCCAATAATAGGAGTACATTAATTTACGCGTGTCAATTTCTTTACGGCGGAAATAACGCTCATGTTCCGGAAGGTACATGTCCTCAAGCGCATCCCTGACGTCCTGATCCTCACTATTCCATTCTATATCTGTTTTCCAGTTCAGATAGGGCGGATCATACACTTCGCCGGTCTTCGGGTTTTCTTCTATAAGGAATTCATCCGGTCTTACATCACCCAGCATGGTACGGGCTATGGAGTCTCTTACCCAGAAAACAAACTGACGGTATTCATCATTCGTGATTTCTGTTTCATCCATAAAGAACGAAGAGACTGAAATGGTTTTTGGTTGGATAAGATGTCCGTGGGAAATGTCTTCGGATGAAGCGCCCATCACGTAACTTCCTTGCGGAACGAACACCATGCCATAAGGGTCGGGTTGGTAAAACGGTTTTGATTTCTTACGTGTCCCCACGAGTTCTCCGTTACCGGAGTTGCTGCAACTGGATAGAAAGAAAACCACTACAATGTACAAAACTAGTTTTTTCATTGTATTTCTAATTGGATTATCAAGATTTCAAATATTTTTTCGCGTGCCAAAAATATAAAAATATAAGCTCAATGAGCATTTACTATAAAGTCATTATAAGTAACGTGTATTTTTATAACTTGTTTTATAATGTTCTGCTTTAATTTTAAAACAATAACTCAGGGAGACCTCATGACTCCCGGGAATGCTGACAGGCAGTGTGTTTAAATCATAAGAGTAGCTGATCTTAAAGCTTTTGAAGCGTACTCCGGCAATAAACCCGATTGATTCCTGGAAGCGATAATTTACACCTCCCCAAAATTTGTCATTGTATTTAACGATCCCTGTTAAGTTATATTGTGTTGATGCAAGATTACTCAAGATCATAAAAGAAGGAATAATTTCAAACATCGGATTGCGGGGTATTGTAAAATAATATCCGCCGACAACGTAAAAAGTCCTGTCGGTCGAAGTAATACTATTTCCCGAGGGGTCCAGCTTTTTGAAACCGGACTCGAGTATATTGGCGACAGAAACCCCTACATAATAGCGACCCTCCTGATTCAGGAATAAACCGCCGCTGGCATCTAACCGCAAATCGCTGACCGAAGAAGTGGGCAAAATGGGGTCTCCATCCTCAACGGGTTTGAATTTGGAACCGTCAATACTCCGGTTAATGATGTTGAGCCCTGCGCCAAGTCCCAGTACACCGATTGAAAGATTCAGATGAAAGGAATAGTCAACCTGAACGATGATGTCGCTTTGGTAACCGAGCCTGTCCTGAATAACGGATCCTCCGATACCACCGTGCAAAACTTTTAGAGGAGAGTCGAGAGAAAGCAGAATATCCTGAGGGGCCATGTTATAACCGTCTTCATCATTAAAACCGCCGGCCCATTGCTGACGGTACACCCCGTTAACACAAATTCCGCGCCTCATACCGGCATAAGCAGGATTGGAAAACATATAAGTATTGTAATATTGTGTAAAGATCGGCGCTTGTTGCCCATAAACATCGGTAATGAGAATCAGGCCGATAAACAAAAACAATATGTAAATAATTTTCTGCTTCAAACTATTGCGATAAAGTGGGGCTAAAGTAAAAAATTTATATCTAAAATAACTTTCAAAAAAATATTTTGTTGCATTAGGTAAAGCAATTATACGTAATTGCAACAAAAAGTTTAAAAAATCAGCGAAAGAGACTGATCAGAGGATGAATTTTTCCACCGTTTCATACACCGGGCCTTCGGGTTTCAAATGACTCTCATAAAGATAGATTTCATTAATCCCGATTTCCATAAGGTCCGCCTTTTCAAATCTTTTAATTGTTTTTTGAAAATGCTGCTTGTCCGATAATCTCCTGATACGTCCTACAGTGAGATGAGGTATAAAATTCTGCCTGTCACGTGCAAAGCCCGCTTCATCCATTTTTGTAAGGATCTTTTCGGCAAGGACTGTCAGATAACTGGAATCCCTGATGCCGAACCAGATGACTTTCGGATTATAGCGGCTTCCGAAAACCCCCGTTTTTTGAATATGTAAATTAAAAGGTGAAAAAGAGGGAGTGATAAAATCAAGCTCCCGGCAAATGATGTTCACCTTGTCTTCGGGAATCTCACCGAAAAATTTCAGGGTAAGATGAAAATTTTGTGGTTCAACCCATTTGATACTGTCGTTACTTAGTTTTTTTATGAGGTTGTAATAAATTTTCAGAAAATTTTCATCAGGTGTAATCTTTATGGCGGCGAAGAGACGTCTCATGGTTTCGACGCAAAGTTAATATTTATTCAAAAAGTTTTTACTTTTGCAATCCGTTTTTAGAAAGAAGCTTCGGGAAGAAGGTTCGTCTTCGCCAAAGCTTCGGCGATCGGAGGGGCATTAGCTCAGTTGGCTAGAGCGTTTGACTGGCAGTCAAGAGGTCAGGGGTTCGATTCCCCTATGCTCCACGCCACGAGGTGTAAAGTAAGGTTGCAAGACAGTTGTTTTGCAGCCTTCTTTGTTTTGAAAATACTTGATCAATTGTTTTAAAAAAAATTTAAAAAGGGTTTTTGACAGGAATTTCTTTTTGGGATTAACCGGATGAAATTTAAACAGTCTCTTAAATTCACTTCTGAAGATTAGTGAAAAGTAGATTTTTTATTTTGACTGGAAACCAAAAATTCAATCAAAAATGTAACGAAATCCTGATTTTTCAGTAAAGAAGATAAAATGTTTTTGTTGCGGTTTAATATTTGGTAAACGTGACATAATTAAAAGAACGTGAAATGAAGAAATTACTTGTTATTATTTTCCTTTTTGTTTTTGGCTATTCGTATTCCCAGGATTTGATCATTTTAAAAAACGGGGATGAGATCAGGGCCAAAGTCACCGAAATACTTTCAGAAACTATCAAATACAAAAGAGCTACTAATTTAAACGGACCGACTTACAGCATTGAAAAATCAAAAGTTTTCATGATCCGTTATAAATCGGGTGACAAAGATATTTTCAATGCATCTGAAAATACCGGATCTGTTAAAAAACAGAAAGATAAACCCAAAGTGTGGAAACCTCCGACAAATTTTGTTTATGATCCTTCAATTGGTAATTCCTACTGTCAGATCAGAAAGCAGACGGGAGGAAAAGTTTACGGCAACCGGGGAAATGAAATTTTTTTCCGTCAGGATATTGTCTTTTACGGTTTCGATATGACTTATCTGAAACTGACAAATCCGACCAAACTGGGCCATGGTGTTGAAATCGTACAAAAATATTACGAAGGCTGGAATGATGAACTGACAAACCACGTGCTTCCCATTAAGGATATCCGGCACTGGATGGATAAAAGAACCATGTTTGTCGGAAAAAGTGTTTTTCCGAATTACAGGTTTATGAACTATCAGGATTTTGTGATTGCGAACAATTATTGTATCCCGTATGAAGACCTTGAAAAAATTGTGAAATCTTATGTATTGGGCGAGAAAAACGGGCTGGGAATGGTCGTTGTCCTGGAAAATTTCAATAAAGAAAGGGAATATTCGTTGATATGGGTTGTGTTTTTCGACATTGCTACCCGCGAAATTTTGTTTGCTGCAGAGACGAGCGGTAAAGCCGGCGGAGGCGGAATGGTTAAACACTGGACGGTAGGTGTCGAACAGGCATTCACCAAAATGTTTATGGACAACATTTATAAACACCGGTGGATCAACAGTCCCATGATTCCTGAAAAGTTGCGGTTTTATTAAACCGGATTTATCCTTGCCGGTCAGATCAGCCCCCCGATTTCTAATTTCAGATTTCTCCTTTCCTGACTTCAATAAATTTCCCATCTTTGCTGATGAGAATCAGCCATTAGTGAGATGAATAAACCGGCATCAAAGCCATTTACCCATTCCAGGCAACTTTATTACGGGTTGCTGGCGCTTTGGTTTGTTGTTAACCTTTTCCAGTCTTACTTTACCGAGTTGTTGCACGATGAGGCCTATTATTGGTTTTATTCAACCGACCTCGCGTGGGGATATTACGACCATCCGCCCATGATCGCCCTGCTGATCAGATTGGGATACTCACTTTTTCCGGACGAATTAGGGGTAAGGTTATGGATAGCTGTCATGTCGGTAGGCACACTGATGATGATCGTGGAAATGGCTCGTGTAAAAAATTATTTCCTGTTTTTCGTCTTTGTTTTTTCAATCGTCATTTTTCAGGCCGGAGGTTTTATTGCCGTTCCCGATACGCCGCTCATCTTTTTTGCAACCTTGTTTTTTTATGCTTATCAGAAATATCTGAAAGAAAACAAACCTGTAAATGCATTTTTATTGGTTATAGGAATTACCGGAATGTTATACAGCAAATATTTCGGCGGGCTGGTCATTGTTTTTACACTGATCTCGAACGTGAAAATTGTAAAGAGAAGGTCGTTTTGGTATATTGTCATATTTTCCATGCTGCTCATGGTTCCCCACCTGATCTGGCAGATTCATCACGATTTTATCAATTTCTATTTTTATCTTGTGGAAAGAGGGAGGAATTCCTATTTCGATGTGATGAACATCATCAATTATCCGGCAGGACAACTGGTCATTATGAATCCCCTTATGGCTTTTTTCCTGCTTTACTATGCTTTTAAAAACAAACCCGCCAGTCAGTTTCACCGGGCATTGGTTTACAATATTATTGGTGTTTTCGGACTGGGATTCCTGTTGTCTTTTTTCGGTCCTGTGGAAGCCAACTGGACCGTAACCGCCTATGTTCCATTGATACTGCTTGCTTACCCGGTCATTGAAAATAAGCTGAAAATTCATAAAGCAGTTTATATACTTGGCGGAATCAGCATTGGCCTGATTTTGGCGCTCCGCGTTTTTCTTGTTTCTGATTTTTTGCAGGTGAAAGACGAGCCGAAACTGACAAATGAGTTTCACGGATGGAAAACGTGGGCACTGGAAATAAAAAAAATAGCCGGGGACAGGCCGGTTGTGTTTGCCAATTCTTATCAAAAAGCTTCCAAATACCTGTTTTATGCGAAAAGGGAATCCTTTACCTTCAACTACCTGCTTTACCGAAAGAACCAGTTTGACCTTGCCGGTATCGAACCCAAACTGGCTGACAAAGAGGTTTTGTTTGTTTATCCCGAAAGGGGGATGTGGCTTTATGACTCGGTTTACTATTATCTGCCGGATGTGGACAGTACTTTCATTTTGGGAAAATGGTGGTACTATACTGATGTGAAGCATTACAGGTCATATAATTACATTCCGGTAAAGATCAAGCTTGACAAACATGTTTTCCGGCCTTCCGAGCTGATCAGAATACCTGTAGAGATTATTAACCCGTTGGATTCGACCATTACCATAAAACAGGATGGCGGCGATACATGGCTGGCGGTGGCTTTTACCCAAAAAGGAAAAGTGATTTTGTATAAAGAGGTGGAAGACATCTCCTTGCTTTGGCTGAATAAAAAATATGATACTTTTTTATTAGCCGAAACACCGGCCGAACCGGGTGATTATCACCTGCGTGTATGCATCCGCTCGGGCTGGCTGCCTCCGGGGTTGAACAGTAAAGTGTTTAAGGTGAAGATTGAATGAAGACCCTGAACAATTTTTTCCACGCAACGACGCGGCGAGCGCAGCGAAGTTTCTCTGGTTTAAGCGTCGACGCTTAAACCGGGTAACTTTTTTTTCCTACTGCTCTTCCGGATTTGTAATCCGGAAGTTTAACTGTTATTTAAATTGAACCGATCTCTATATAAAGAGTCTGGAGGTCGGGATTTCAAAGTGAAAATAAAATAAAGTTGTTTTTAATTGGTTTAATTATAATACTGGTTTAAGCGTCAACGCCTGCCTGACGGCGAGGCAGGCTTAAACCTGGTTTTTTATCTATAAAAACACCGTAACTTTGAACAATCTATAATCAGAGACCATGACCAAATTTTTTATCACCGTATCGGGCATTTTATTCATAATTTTTACGGGAATATTACTTTTCCAACCGGGAAAAAATTCTTCACCTGAAAGACCGTTTCACAAAGAAAAACCCAACGACTGGTTTTTCCGTCAACGCGCTTTTCCGCAGGGGCAGATCAATCACAGCGCTTACCTGAATGCTTTGCAGCAGGCGCAGCAATTACGGAATGAAACAAAAACCAACCGAAGCGATGGTGTTTGGGAGTTTGCAGGGCCTGTAAACACGGGTGGAAGGATAACGGATGTGGAAATGCACCCTTCTGATTTGAATACCATCTATCTCGGCGCTGCATC
>JAADID010000329.1 GCA_013151505.1 Chlorobiota bacterium
GCACCTCCGGCAATCCCCAATAGCCCCGCCACATATCCGATCAGAAACATAACAGGAATAACCTGAAGAATATTGATACTGTATTCATTGCCTCCGAATTTGCGGTGCCAGTAAAAACGTCCTGTTTTGATCGAAATGTTTCTCTTTGGCTCATTATGCGATCTGAACATAAAATAAGCCGCGATCATCAATGCAACGCCAAAAGCAACTTTCAAATACAATTCATTGAAATGTACAGATGTAAAACCGCCGGTGAAGGCGCCAAGCCCTGTAAACAATTCCATCACCAGAGCCAGTTGCCAGTCCACCAGCTTTGCTTTTCTGAAACGGCCGAATGCCGACAACCCGGTTATAGTGATCAGAAAAAGCGATAAGGTGGAAGCGTCCTGGAAGCCATATCCCAAAAACAAAAGCAGGGGAACATACAGGATACCCCCGCCCATCCCCACCATGCTCATGATGATGCTGAAAACCAGAAAAACAATGATTTCAAAAATCACTTTATTGCTTTAAGTTAGTGTGGAGTAATATTTTTTTCGTATCAGTTTCATAAACATTAACTCATATATGTTTTACATATTCGGGCATGTTCCTGAAACAATCAAATAAAAAAAACGAATAATTTTTTAATATTATTTTAATCCAGAACCGCAAACCACACAAAGCCATGCGGCTCAAACACCATCTCCTGCCGGTGGTCATCCATCAGAAAACCTTCGTTGTGCAATATAACAAGATTATTATCGGGGAGCGGATGTTTAAAATTCTGCTGTTCCGAAGACAAATTATTTACCACCAGTACCTTTTCGCCGGGCATTTCCCGGATGTATGCAAGAATTTCTCCCGGCGAATCCAGAAATTCCGATTCACCCCTGCCGAATACTTTCATGGACTGACGGGCGGCAAGCATATTTTTGATTGTTTCGTAAACCGTCGAATGAAAACCCTCCTTGTCTTTCAGGTCGTTTTCCAGTTGCTGCCAGTCAATCCTCCCTCTGACCAGGAAACGGGTGTCGTCTTTGCCGGTCAGTTTGATTTGTTCTTTGTAATATGCTTCGTCATTCAGTTTCCCGAATTCATCGCCGTAATAAACCACCGGCGTCCCCGTCAGTGTGAGCATGAGCGAATAGGCCAGGGCAATTTTCTGCGGGTCTCTTTGCATCAGCTCCGACAAACGGGCAGAGATACCTTCTCCCACCCTGAAATCCCACTCGGGCTTATGGCAGTAGTACTCATGGATGAACCTGCGGTCTTCTTCCGAAACATATACCAGTTCCAGACTCAACTCGTCATGTACCCTTAAAAAAGTAAACCACTGGGCATTTTCAGGAATTTGCGGAGTAACTTCCGGGCTTAAAGTATGAACAACCGGTTCACGGCTTTCTGCGGCTATTGCCTTGAACATCATAGGCATCAGTGGGAAATGATATGCTGCATGGCACTCATCGCCGTCACCGAGGTATTTGACTACTTCTTTTGGTTTCTGGCAGGCCTCGGCAAGCAAAAGTGTACCGGGCTTAACATAATCCAGCAACGCCCTGAAAAACTTCACAACAATGTGTGTCTTGGGCAGGTTTTCACAGTTCGTTCCATCCTCTTTCCATAAATAGGGAATGGCATCGGCACGAAAACCGTCAATGCCCATTTGCTGCCAGTAAAGCAGGTTGTCCGACATGGCCAAAAGCACTTCGGGATTTTTGTAGTTCCAGTCGGGCTGAAAATTGAAAAAACGGTGAAAATAATACCAGCCGTCGCCGTTGGGTTCCCAGTTGCTGTCTTCAATGCCTTTAAAAAGCAGGCGGGCATCACCGTAAAGCAGTGTGTCTTTACTCCAGATAAAATAGTCACGGTAAGGGTTGTCTTCCGATTTCCTGGCTTCCCGGAACCACGGGTGCTCATCCGAGCAATGATTAATGGCGATGTCAAAAATCACTTTGATGCCCCGGTTGTGGGCTTCTTTCAGAAAGTTCCCGAAAACCAATTCCTGTTCTTCTTTTGTATAATCCTCTTCAAGCCCAAGCAGACCGGCACGTATCCGGTCGTAATTACGGATATCAAACCCTGCATCCCTCATGGGAGAATCCAGGATGGGCAACAACCAGAGGCAGTTTACGCCGAGGTCCTGTAAATAATCAAGTTTATCAATCAACCCATTAAAATCTTTGTTGAACAGGTCTACATAAAGTGAATAAACTATTGCGTCTTTGTACCAGTCGTCAGACGAGGAAAGCACATCGTTCTGTTGGGTTTTTAAACCTGTCAGGAATTTTTCCAGCCTGGAAATATCTGTATCCGGGTAAAGGATATTCCAGTATTTATATAGTAATTCTTTCGGAGTCATTATGATTTTTTTCGGTGAGCAAAGATAGGAAAATCAGCTGGCAACTTTTGCTGGAGAAAACTATTCCCAATTAAACCGGTTATCATTTTGGATTAATCAAAAATCAAAAAGTTTTCATTTCAGAATAAATTCTATTCCGATTAATTTGCTGTAAAAGAGGCTTATTTCTTTACTTTTAAATATAAAGATGTAACACTGGTTGCGCTCATTCCTGATGGTCTGATATTTCGGTGACGATGAAATCTTTCCCGTCAAAAACTCCAATCGCCCTATATTTTTTTGTAATCCTGAAATAATATTTTCCTGAAGTCTTGGGCTTTCGTTTTTTAAAATGAACGGATGTTAACTGATTAAGTTTGAGTAACTCTTTTGCTTTTTTATACTGCTTGATCAGATTTCTTTTTTCAAGATATTCGAAGATGGACTTATCCAACTCATAAACTTCCATAAATCAGATATTGAGCATTTCGGATTTTGGAGTATTCAGCGCTTTTTGAAAACGTTCTTCCATTTCCGATGTTATTTCTTTTTCATCAAGCGGGAATAAAATGCCCAAAGCTTCTTCATTATTCAATAAGTAAGTTACAAACTCCTGTAAACTGTTGAATTCCGTTTTATCCCAGTTGATATTTTCTTTTATTGTTATGGTCGTCATTTTAACAGGTAGTTACTTTAATACAAAAATACAGAAAATTATTGAACCCCCTGTTAAAGTATTTTTGTAATTTTATATTTATGTCATTATGACCACTATCACTTTTGAAGAAAATATCAGGTTCGACAAAAAACATTTTAAAACAATAAAAGAGTTCCAGCTTTATCTGTTGCAAATCCGTCAAAAGTCAGAATTAAGTGATGAACACAAAAAGATACTGGATGACCGTATTGAATATGCAAAAAATAATCCTGATAAGTTCCTGACTGTTGAACAGCTTAAATCATCACTGAAATAGAAAATAACTATTAACCCTACTCCGCTTAAAGCGTCCCGCTTTAAGCATTTTCACCCTGGGGCAGTTTTTTTAGATGAGCATCTTTCCTTCATTTTTATGTTGCGAATATCCCTGCCGTAGGGATGGGGAAATGAAATCCCTACACCTCCGTTGGTGTCTCCACCAACGGATTTGATTCCGTAAGTTTAATGTTGTTGGTGAGGACACCAACAACGGGAACAAATCAAACAGCAACTTTATATGCTCCGGCGACTAAAGTCGCCGCTACAGTTAATTTCCGGAGGCAGGATATGTTATTGCCAGACACGTAAGTGTCCGGATTAAAGGAGTAAAGCAAACATGTTCCATCGGAACGATATTTTTTGAACCCTGTTTTTTTTTAATCCCGAAAATTTGTTGAAAGCATCTTATATCTGTAATTATCCTCCCACGCATTACCGAGTTATGTTTACTTTTGAAAACTCAAAAATCAACCCCAAAAATCAATCTCATGAAAATAAAAAGCTTACTTATTCTTTTTTTCTTTTTAGTTATTGGCACAGGGTTGTATTCCCAGGTCAGGGTTGACCCGCCCTCGTGGTGGGCAGGAATGAAAAACCCGGAACTACAACTGATGGTGTATGGCGACGACATCTCCGCAACCACACCGGTCATTGAGTACGACGGTGTCACGCTTCACGATGTGGTACACGTTGAAAGCCCCGATTACCTGTTCCTCTCATTCTGAAAAAAAATATACAGCCCGGAAGTTTTAAAATATTGTTCAAACAAGGCAAAAAAATCAAAGCCGAATATGATTACCTTCTATATGAAAGAGACCCGGATCCTTCACTACACAAAGGTTTCGATAATTCGGACGTCATTTACCTGCTCATGCCCGATCGTTTCGCCAATGGCGACACCACCAATGACAACGTGAAGGGTATGCTTGAGAAAGCCGACCGTTCCAAACCGCTGGGTCGTCATGGCGGCGACATCAAAGGCATTGCCGAACACCTTGATTATCTTAAAAACCTTGGTATTACAGCAATCTGGATCAATCCGCTGCTGGAAAACAACATGCCGAAACAATCTTATCACGGCTATGCCATTACCGATTATTACAAAGTTGACCCCCGTTTCGGCGCCAATGAAGATTACAAAAACCTGGTGAAAACCGCTCATCAGAAAGGGCTGAAAATCATCATGGATATGGTAGAAAACCATTGTGGAACGGGCTATTTCTGGAACGATAACCTGCCTACACATGACTGGTACAACCAGTGGCCGGAGTTTACCCGTTCCAATTACCGCGGGGGCGTGCAAAGCGATCCGCATGCCTCGGAATATGATTACGACAAAATGGTGAAAGGCTGGTTTGATGTGACTATGGCCGACCTGAACCAGCACAATGAGTTGTTGGCTAAATATTTAATCCAGAACACGATCTGGTGGATCGAGTATGCAGGATTGGACGGCATCAGGCAAGACACTTACCCGTATCCGTACAAGGATTTCATGGCCGAATGGATGAAAGCAATACTTAATGAATATCCCGATTTCAACGTGGTGGGCGAAGTGTGGCTGAATTATCCTTCACAGGTGGCTTACTGGCTTGACAACACGACCAACCGGGATGGTTACCGTTCTTACCTGACCAATGTTTTCGATTTCCCCCTGATGTATGCCATGAGCCGTGCATTTAATGAAAAGGACGGATGGTCCAGCGGCACGCTTGCTCTTTACGAAACCCTTTCGCGGGATTTCCTTTACAGCAACCCGATGAATATTGTTGTTTTTGCCGACAACCATGACGGCGACAGGTATTTCAGCAAAGTGAACAAAGACATCCGTAAATTTAAGCTGGGGATGGTTTTCCTGATGACCGTAAGGGGGATACCGCAAATCTATTATGGCACCGAAATCCTGATGACCGGATTGGAACACGTCAGCCACGGCGAATTGCGAAAGGACTTTCCGGGCGGATGGCCGGAAGATCAAAACAACGCATTCACAGAACAGGGGCGAACTCCTTTACAAAGGGAAGCGTTTAATTTTATGCGACATTTACTGAACTGGCGCAAGGGCAACAAAGTTGTGCAATTCGGGGATTTCACCCAGTATATTCCCGAAAACGATGTGTATGTTTATTTCAGGCACAATGACAAAGGAGCCGTCATGATCATGCTGAACAATGCCGAAAAAGAACGGGAGGTTGATCTCTCGCGGTTTGAAGAAAACCTGAAAGGATATTCCAAAGGACGCAGCGTCCTGACACGGAAACTGTTCGAAAACCTTGACAAGATCATCGTCCCGGCCAAATCACCGGTGATTGTGGAGCTAATCAGATAAATATAAGTGTCAACTGAAAAACAACATAAGAAAGAGCCTGCTAACTCCCCCTTTCCCAAAGGGGGCCGGGGGGATTCTACAAACCTGAATGAAACGAATGACACCCCCGGTTTTCAAAAACACAAAAAATATTTACCATACAATAAAAAGTTAAAAGGTTATTCCCGCAACTTACGAAACGAAAGCACACTGGCGGAAATCTTTTTATGGAAACAGTTAAGAGCTGCCAAACTGGGTTACACCTTTAACCGGCAGAAACCTTTGCTGAATTATATTGTTGATTTCTTTTGCAGTCCGTTGCATTTGGTCATTGAAGCAGACGGGATGAGCCATTGGGATGAAAAGCAAAAGAAAAAAGATAAAATCAGACAACGAAAATTAGAAGAATACGGATTGCATTTTCTTCGGTTTGATAACGATGAGATTTTACATGAAATGGACAATGTCATTGCGACAATAGTGGCAAAAATCGAGGAACTGGAAAAGGTATATCCTGAAGCTTTGAGGAGGAGGAAAAAGCCGCGGGGGGAAGGATAAATCGGACAGTTGGTGTTCCCTTCTTTAAAAGGGGAGCAGGGAACTGAGAGGGGTTGAATCCCCTTAACCCCCTTTGGGAAAGGGGCTGAGACGGGGCAGAAAATCCCCCTAACACCCTTTGGGAAAGGGGGATTTGAACACGAAAAAACAAAACGAAATGATTAAAAATATTGGCTTTTTAATAGTAATATTCTTTCTGACCATCCATGTAGGGGCTCAGGTGGCCTGGCTGGAGCCGCCCAACCCGCCGGTGGACGACACGGTGACTGTCTTTTTTGACGCCGGCAAAGGCAATAAAGCTCTGGAAGGTTGGGAAGGCCCGGTGTATTTGCACACGGGAGTCATTACGAAAAAAAGTATTGACGGCGGCGACTGGAAGCATGTCGTCGGCAATTGGGGCGAAGATGACAAAAGGGTCAGAATGAAACCACAGGGTAACGGAATTTACAGTTTCACCTTTGTCATCAACGATTTTTACGGCTTGCGTGATGATGAAACGGCACAACAACTGGCTTTTGTTTTTAGAAACGAGAATGGTTCGAAAGTTGGGAAAACCAAAGACAATCAAGACATTTATGTTCCGGTAAACGGTTATGTTCCGCCGGTCAGGAAAGCCCCTGAATATCTATTCAAAACCAGGAAATATGTTTCACACGAAGAAAAGGGGAGCCGGTTGAATGTGCTGACCGATCACGGGCTGGTAGAGATTGTCCCTTACACCCCTGCCATCATTGAAGTAAAAAACTTCAAGGGAAACCAACCGGTCAGGGATTCTTCCAGTGCTGTAATCCTTCAGCCGGTGATTGTTAAAACCCACTTGCAAGAAACCGAAGACTGGTTGAAACTGACCACCGACAGCCTGGAAGTCCTTTTACACAAAGACCCTTTTTTCATTGCTTTTCATTACCATGGCGATACGCTCCTGAAAGAAAAAAACGGTTACTTCCGCAGAACGGACAACGACGGCCTCCAATTTAAGATTGGAAAAAACGAAAAACTTTACGGGCTTGGCGAACGCGCCATTAATTTCAGTCTGACCGGTAACCGCTATAAATTGTACAACCGTCCGAAATACGGATACGGGTTGCCAGCCAAAAATCTGAACTATTCGGTTCCTTTACTGGTTTCTTCAAAAAGATATTTGCTTTATTTCGACAACCCGGAAAAAGGGTATGCCGACATCGGTGAAGCAAATCAGGACATCCTTGAATGGGGCGCCATCGGTGGTTTGATGAAATACTTTTTTATTGCCGCTCCCGATTTTTACAACCTGTCACGGCAATGGGCCCTGCTCACGGGCAGGCAACCCCTGCCTCCCCGCTGGGCACTGGGCAATCTGCAATCCAGAATGGCATACCGCACACAAAAAGAAACGGATTCCATTGTCCGTCTCATGCAAAAAAAAGATTTCCCCATTGATGCCATTATCCTGGACTTTTACTGGTTTGGCGACAGCATCATGGGAACAATGGGCCGGCTGGCATGGTATAAACCCAACTGGCCCGACCCCAAAGGTATGATCAGCAATTTCAGGAAAAAAGGTGTAAAAACAATCCTGATCACCGAACCGTATATTATTGATTCGCTGAAGAATTTCAGGATCGCCGACAGTTTGCATATTCTGGCCACCGATTCAACCGGAAAAACGTACATCAACAAAGGTTTTTACTTTGGTTATGCCGGCCTGCTGGATATTTTCAAGCCGGCTGCACAACAATGGTTCTGGCAGCAGTATATAAAACAGATCAAAATAGGTGTGGCCGGATGGTGGGGTGACCTTGGCGAACCTGAGAACCATCCGTCTGATATTTATCACGTCAATGGCAAAGCCGACGAAGTCCATAACATTTATGCCCATTACTGGCATAAAATGCTGTTTGAGAACTACCGGAAATATTATCCCGATGTACGTTTGTTTAACCTGAACCGGGCGGGATTTGCCGGGTCACAGCGATATTCCATATATCCGTGGACCGGAGATGTTTCCAGAAGCTGGAGCGGTCTGCAGGCCCAGTTGCCCCTGATGCTTCACATGAGCATGAGCGGGCTTCCGTTTATCCATTCGGATGCGGGAGGGTTTGCCCAGGGCACCAAAGACGAGGAGCTTTACACACGTTGGCTGCAAATGTCCTGTTTCTCACCCATCCTGCGGCCACACGGATCAGGCATCCCTTCCGAGCCGGTTTTTTTTAACGATACAACCCAAAGGATTGTCAGAAAATTTATGGAACTACGCTACAGCTTGTTGCCTTATATCTACACAACAGCTTCACAGGCCAGCGTGATGGGCTATCCCATTGTCAGGCCGCTGTTTTACGAATATCCGGAGGATACGACAACTTATAATATCTCCGGAGAATATATGTTCGGACCCGAAATACTCGTACACCCGGTAGTTGATCAGGGAGCCAAACAGGCAGATGTTTATCTTCCGGAAAACGGATGGTATGACTTCTGGAATGAGGAACCTTTTAAAGGTGGCCGGTGGATCAAATTGAAAACGGAACTGGAAACCATTCCCCTGTTCGTAAAAGAAGGTTCGTTCATTCCCATGGTCAAACCGGTAAACAGTACCGATAATTATTCTTCAGAAGACCTGACTGTCAGGTATTATCCCGGAAAAACCGGCGACACCAGCCGTTACACCATATTTGAGGACGACGGAAAAACTTTCGGCTCCATTAAAAAAGGTGAATTTGAATTATTGTATTTTTCCGGTGTTAAAAACGGTCGGGATGATTTTTACATCAGGATGGAGAGGAAAAGCCGGGGTTACGAGGCTATGCCGGAAATCCGCAAAATGAAAGTCGAAATCATCAGCTTGTCCGAAAACGGAAAATACACGGTTCGACTGAACGGTAAAAAAATAAAACTCTTGAAAACACCCGGTGCACAGGGATATTATTTCGATAAAAACGGTAGATTTGTTGTGGCTTTCAACTGGAACGGGCAATTAACAGATATTTATATATTGAGAAAATAATATTTGAACAAAAGAAAAAAAGCGTTGCAAATTCAATTAAAAATATAAAATCATGAAACAAAAAGTAAAAGTTCTATTTTCGCTGGCTCTGTCGGCTATCCTGGTCATTGCCGGGCTGGCATCCTGTAATCAGACAACGACGAAAAAAGAAAAGAAAGAAACAACGCAATTAAAAATGAAGCACGCAGACTGGACAAAGAATGCCAATATTTACGAAGTAAACATCAGACAATATACGCCGGAAGGAACCATCAACGCCTTCCGCAAGCACCTGCCCCGCCTGAAAGACATGGGAGTTGACATTTTGTGGCTTATGCCGGTTCAGCCCATTGGAGTGAAGAACAGAAAAGGATCGCTGGGAAGTTATTATTCGGTGCGGGACTATAAAGCCGTAAATCCCGAGTTCGGGACCATGGATGACCTGAAAGCGCTGGTCAATGAAGCCCATCAGATGGGGATGCATGTTATCCTCGACTGGGTGGCGAACCACTCGTCGTGGGATAATGTCTGGGCTACCGGGCACCCCGAATATTATGTAAAAAATAAAGACGGCAGTTTTCATTCGCCTTATGACTGGACGGATGTCATCGAGTTTGATTACGACAACCCGGCCATGCGCGACAGCATGATCCGTGCGCTGGAATTCTGGGTAAAAGAAGCCGATGTTGACGGTTACCGCTGCGATGTGGCAGGCATGGTACCTACCGATTTCTGGGATGACGCCCGCACCCGCCTCGAAAAGATCAAGCCCGTTTTTATGCTGGCCGAAGATGAAGATAATGTGGATTTGGTTGAGTATGCTTTCGACATGAACTACACCTGGAAAATGATGCATCTGATGAACGACATTGCCAAAGGCAAGAAAAAAGCTTCCGCGATCTGGGATAATCTGGCCTGGAGCAAAAGCACACTTTCCCTCCCTATACTTACCGGATGTATTTTACCACCAACCACGACGAGAATTCCTGGAACGGAACCACCAAAGAACGCCTCGGTGACGGCGCCCAAGCCTTTGCCGTGTTGACATACATCGTTCCCGGGATGCCTCTGATCTACAGCGGACAGGAAGCTGCCAATACCAAGCGGTTGCGTTTCTTTGAAAAAGATACCATTGACTGGAGTAATGTGCCATTGGCAGGATTTTATAAAACCCTGAATTACCTGAAGAAAGAAAACAAGGCGCTTTGGAACGGCACCGCCGGCGGAGAAACCATCGAGATAGACCGTGGGCAAAACAAGTATGTTTTTGCCTGTGAACGGCGGAAAGAAGATGACAAAATTATGGTGATCATAAATTTAAGTGCAAAAAAACAAACATTCTCAATTAACAGCGATGAATTTATCGGTGACTACATGGATGTTTTCAACGATGAAAAAATTACGATTGATGTCGGTCATCAGTTTAATTTAAAACCCTGGGAATATGTTGTGCTGAAATATTCAGATTGATTTTTTTGAAGACTGAAAAAAAAACAGGACCTTACACAAGTTATAACGCACACTATAAGAACCAAATTTCATAGGTATGGCTAAAACCATTAGCTTTGCCTGACGGGATTTACGTTTTCTAAAAAACATTCATGAAACGACAAGTAACTATCAAAGATATCGCTCAGAAGCTTGGCATTTCGGTTTCCACGGTATCAAGGGCCCTGAAAAACCATCCTGATATCAGCCTGAAAACACGTGAAGCCGTTCAGGAACTGGCCAAACTGCTGGGCTACAAACCCAACCTGATTGCCCTGAAATTGAAAAACAGCCGGACAAATACCATCGGCGTGATCATACCCGAAGTTCAGCATTATTTCTTTTCAACAATACTCAACGGCATTGAAGAAGTGGCTTACAAAAACAATTACAGTGTTATGGTTTTTCAGTCTAATGAGTCTTACATGCGGGAAGTGCTGAATACGCAAACCCTGCTGGCCAACCGCGTAGATGGTGTGCTGGCTTCTTTTTCAAAAAACACACATGATTTCTCCCACTTCCAGCAATTGATTGAAAACGAAATTCCTCTTGTCTTTTTTGATCGCGAGCACGAAGACCTGCCGACCGACAGTGTGATCGTAGATGATTATTCAGGCGCCTTTCATGCTGTCGAACATTTGATCGAACAGGGTTGCCGGCGGATAGCTTTTTATTCGGCTCCCCAGCATCTGCTCATTGGCAAAAAAAGACTGGAAGGTTACAAAGCCGCACTTGAAAATAATAACATCCCTTTTGATCCCGATCTTGTCTATGCATGCGATACTTTTGATGATGCCGTCAAAATAAGCCGTTCAATCCTGAAAAAGCATGACCGACCGGATGCGGTTTTTGCCGTAAACGACCTGACAGCCATGGGAGTGTTGAAAACTGCAAAACAACTTGGATTAAAAATCCCTGAAGAAATTAAGATCGTAGGATTTGAAAACAGTCGTATTTCGTGGATTTGCGAACCCGAACTCACAACTGTTGACCAGTTTGGCTTCGAACTTGGGAAAAAAGCCACCGAACTTTTGCTGAAACGGATTAAACAGGAAGTATTCGACCATGTAGTAGAAAAACTAGTTGTAAAAACCAACCTGATCGCCCGTGCCACGACCTGATTCGGAAAATCAGGGGTGTTTCAGAACTTCCGTTTCATAAAAAGATTTCCCGGGAAAAAGTTTTCAGCCAGAAAGTACTCCTTCCGCAAACGTTTGAAATCAGGGAATTCTGAAATCAGGCCGAAGCTGCTGTTTTTTGACAAACTTTAACACAATAAAACTTGAAATTCAGTCATTTTTTTTGCACCTTTACAATCTGTTATATCTGATTACTATTTAGTATGGCACAAATTATGATTAGTTTTTAATCATTGTCTAACAAATAACTATATGTCATGAAAACAACTACTCTGAAATTTTTAATGTTAAGCATGTTTCTTTTATTGGGAACATGGATGGCGGGACAAACCAAAATTTCCGTTACTTTTAAAGTTGACATGGCCGAAGCTGAAGATTTTAACCCGGCCACCGATGATATTTATATCTCCGGCAGTTTTGCCGACTGGGCACAGCCCGGCTCGGATGAAAGTTTTAAAATGAGTACCGGTTTGCAGATCAAGGTTTATGAATTAACATTGGATGTTGATTCGGGGGAGATCATGTACAAATATTTTATCGTCCGCGACAACACCCCAAGCTGGGATAACGGAGAATGGAATGGCGAACCCAACCGTAAAGCAATTGTTACAGGTGAATCCACATATTTTGATTATTGGGGGCAGAAACCTGTTTTTGTCACTTTTAATGTTGATATGACGGATGCCGACCCGTTTGATCCGCAAACCGATGATGTGTACATTGCAGGTTCACTTGCTAATGACTGGGCAACGCCGGGGAGCATCCCCCAATACATGATGGCCCCTTCCGAAGGGAACAACATGATCTATACCGTTACCCTGCAGCTATACACAGGAGATTATGAATACAAATATTTCCGTGTGATTAATGGCACTCCAGGCTGGGATAACGGGGAATGGAACGGCGACCCTAACCGGACAATTCCCGTTGTTGATTCGGATACAATTAATGATATCTGGGCTGTGCTTTATCCCGGTATTTTTGAATCCAAAGCTACGGCTGATTATAAAATGTATCCGAATCCCGTGGAAGATATACTGAATATTGATGACGTAACTGATGTCAATAAGATTGTTATTTCCGATGCCTCCGGCAAGCTGATTGAATCCGTTTCAGTGAATTCGAACCGCGTTTCGATAAGCACATCCGGATTGAACAGCGGAGTTTATATTGTTAGTTTCTATACTGAAAAAGGAATTCTGACAAGTAAGTTTATGAAGAAATAATGGCCAGGATTTTTAAAGTAATATTTATATGATTTGTTTGATAGTGACGAGTTTTAGTATTTTTAACATTGAAAAAACATCTGTTTCATCTTTTTTTTGCATCTTTACAAAATCATTTAGGGCATATTTTATGTTAAATTCAAATAGATAATATTTTTTAATTGTTTAATAAAATTACATGCATTATGAGAAAAACTACCATTAAATTTTTAGCACTTTCCATGTTCCTCTTAATGGGAACGTGGGTGATGGGACAAACGTTGTTTACCGTCACTTTTAATGTTGACATGACCAATGCCGATCCCTTTGATCCGGCAACAGATGACGTGTACATATCAGGAAGTTTTGCCGGTTGGGCCCAACCGGGTTCCGATACCAATTACATGATGAAACCTACAGAGGACAATCCGATGATTTACTCCATTACCCTGCAGGCCGACTCCGGATTGATCATGTGGAAATATTTCCGCGTCATTGACGATACGCCAAGCTGGGATAATGGCGAGTGGAACGGCGATCCGAACCGTATTACCATTCTTATCGCTGACAGCCTGACATTTGACAACGTATGGGCAAACAAGCCGTATTTCGTTACTTTTAATGTAGATATGTCGAATGCCGACCCGTTTGATCCGAATACCGACGATGTGTATATTGCCGGTAGTATGGCAGCGTGGCAGCAACCGGGAACCATACCGGAACTGAAACTGGTACCGTCCCCTGACAACACAATGGTTTATACCATTACTCTTCTTATGTATAGAGGAGAATACCAGTATAAATATTTCCGTGTTATTGATGGCGCTCCAAGCTGGGATAACGGAGAATGGAACGGGGAACCAAACCGTTTAGTGACCGTTGATACCTCAATGGTCGTTAACGATGTGTGGGCCGACATTAATGCCGGGATTTTTGACAGAAAAGCTGAATTCACCTATGACATGTATCCGAACCCGGTAACAAATACTTTGACGCTCAGCGGTATCAATGATGTAAACAAAATCGAGATATTCGATGTAAGAGGAAAAGTGGTTAGATCCATCGAGGTTAATTCTGAAAAAGTATCTGTGAATCTCAGTGATCTTCAAAGTGGAGTTTATATCATCAGCCTTCGCAATTCATCCGGTATTCAAACTACCAAATTCATAAAGAATTAATTTAAAACTCTTTTATAAAAAAGCCGGTTAAACACCGGCTTTTTTATTTAAACATCAATCCCTGCCCGAAACATTCACCTAATTACAATTTTCACTAAATCAGCATTTCATTCTCATTGCCGTCCGTCATTTTGCATTACTTTTGTATCATCTTTACAATAAAAATCTAACGGAAAATATTATGATTAAACGACTTTTTACAGCAACTCTTTTTTTCCTCATTTACACTTTTGCAACTGCCCAGATCATTACTGTTGACCCTCCTTTTCCCATAGCTGACGAAGCGGTAACCGTTACTTTTAATGCAACCGGGACAGGCCTCGAAGGATATGAAGGAGATGTTTATGCCCACACCGGGGTAACCGTTAACGGACAGCAGTGGCAGAATGTCATTGGCACATGGGGTGATAATTCCACACAGCCTCAGCTCACCAATATCGGGACCGATCTTTACGAACTCCTGATCACACCGACTATACGTGAATTTTATAGTGTTAACCAGTCGGACGTGATCAGCCAGTTGTGTTTTGTGTTCCGAAGCGCCGACGGAAGCCAGCAAACCTCACCCGATATTTTTTACGATGTTTACCAGACCCAGACCCTGACCGTACGCATCACCTCTCCTGAAGAAAGCCCTCTGATAGCTGAACTGCTCGACACATTACACGTTACCTGGCAAGCAAACCTTGCCGACTCTTCGTTCCTTTATATCAACGATCAGGAAGTGTTTGCGGATACCGGTTCTTCATTTCAATATGAACTGATAGCTACCCATTATGGCGCGAACTGGATAAAAGCCGTTGCGGTAAACGAAACGGAGAGGGTTGCCGATTCGTTTTATTTCTATGTGAGACGGCCGTTAACCATTGAAGAAAGGCCGGGGTGTTGTTGACGGCATCAATTATATCAATGACACTACTGTAATTCTCTGTTTGTATGCACCCGAGAAAAAATATGTTTTTGCAATTGGCGATTATTGCGATTGGCAGGTTTCGGATGATGTTTATATGAAGCTGACGCCTGACAGCAGCAGATACTGGGTGGAAATCAGCGACCTTGAACCGGGCAGACAATACATTTTCCAGTATTTGATTGATGGTTCAATCAGGGTCGGGGATATTTACGCCGAACAGGTCAGCGACCCCTGGAACGACAAATATATAAGCTCAAGTACCTATCCTGATTTGCCGGCTTATCCCGATGGTAAAACATCAGGAATAGCCACCGTATTCCAGACAGCGCAGCAACCCTACCAGTGGGAGGTGGAAGATTTTGACCCACCCGCAGAAACCGATCTGGTGGTCTATGAAATGCTTGTCAGGGATTTTATTAAAGCGCATGATTTCAAGACGATGACTGATACGCTGGATTACTTTGCAAAACTGGGTATCAATGCCATCGAACTGATGCCCGTCAGTGAATTTGAAGGCAATTCGAGCTGGGGTTATAATCCGAATTATTACTTTGCCCCTGATAAATATTACGGGCCGAGAGATACTTACAAAAAGTTTATTGACGAATGCCACAAGCGCGGGATTGCCGTGATCATGGACATGGTTCTCAACCATGCTTACGGAACATGCCCGCTGGTGATGATGTACTGGGACAGCCAGAACAACAGGCCCGCCGCAAACAGTCCCTGGTTCAATGCGGTTTGCCCTCACGAACCTTATTGCTGGGGGTTTGATTTCAACCACAAAAGCAAGGATACCCAGAATTTTGTTGACAGCGTAAACAGTTACTGGCTGACGGAATATAAAATTGACGGATTCCGTTTTGATTTCACCAAAGGTTTCACGAACAATGGTTCAGGTGGAAATTATGATGCCGACAGAATAGCTATCCTTAAAAGAATGGCCGATAAAATATGGTCGGTAAAACCCAATGCCTATGTTATCCTCGAGCATTTTACCGACAACAGTGAAGAAAAAGTACTGGCCAATTATGGTATGATGCTCTGGGGCAACCTGAATTACAATTACAATGAAGCCACTATGGGATACAATGAAAATGGCAAATCAGACTTCTCATGGATATCTTATAAAAAACGCGGGTGGAATGACCCGCATGTGATGGGTTATATGGAAAGCCATGATGAAGAAAGGCTGATGTTCAAAAATGTTTCTTACGGCAATTCAAGCGGCAACTATAATATAAAAGATACAGCTACGGCCTTGCAACGCCAGGCACTGGCAGCCAATTTCTTTTTCACCGTTCCCGGGCCCAAGATGATCTGGCAATTTGGGGAAAGGGGTTATGACTATTCCATTAACTGGCCTTGTGGCGAAGATAATTGCCGTCTTGATCCGAAACCTCCACGTTGGGATTATCTTGAAGACTGGCGCAGGCGGACGCTGATGTATTCGTGGTCATCTTTGATTGAGTTGAAAAAAGACCAGGAGGTGTTTAAGACTGATAATTTTGATCTGTTCACCAATTATGCCGTTAAAAGGATCAGGTTATCATCTCCTGATATGTCGGTAGTCATTCTGGGCAATTTTGATGTTGTTGAAGGTACCATTGATCCGAATTTCTATTTTACGGGAACATGGTATGATTACTGGACCGGTGACTCTGTTGAAGTAACCAATGTCAACGAGCCAATTCAACTTGCCCCGGGCGAATACCGGTTATACACCAGCAAAAAGCTACAGACTCCCGATTTTGTGGGGATTGATGAAAATATACAGGCAGGAGCAGTCAGTGATTTTTCGGTTTTTCCCAATCCTGCAACGAGTGATCTGCACATTGCAATGCATCTGAAAAAGGAAGCAACGATATCAGTATTGATCTATGATCTGCAGGGAAAAGTTGTAAAAGAATTATATAACGACAAAATATCCGGCGGATTAAAAGAGTTTACATTCAATATCTCAGGAATAAATCAGGGATTATACTTTGTGGCAATCAGGTCGGAAGGGCTGCAGGTGGTTAAAAAACTTATGATCCAGTGATAAAAAAAAGACCCCCTGACAGAGCATCAGGAGGTCCAAACCAAATTAATTAATGAAAAAGTCACTTTTTATCGCCACTCTTTTTTTCGTCGCATGAGGATTTTTGTGAGGAACAACAATCGCTTTTTTTAGCGCTTTTCTTTGTTTCAGACTTTTTGTTCTTCTTCGCGTTTTTATCATTATCGACTATGGTGATTATATTTTGATGCTTAACAACCGTTGCATAAGTTGTTGTTGCAATGCTTCCGAAAAATAAAAAGCTAAATCCGAGCGCCAGAATTCTTTTTTTCATATATTGTTTTTAAAATGAATATTACTATTTTTAAATCGATTCAAATTTACGGACAAACACACATTGACTCCTGTTAAGCCGATGTTAAAATCTGTTAATAAAATGTTAAATTTGATATCCGGCATGAATCAGTCGGTACTTTTGGAATGAATCTAAACTATGAAAAAGAAAGCGATAATTATCATCATAATGTTTACTTCGGTTTCTTTGATTGGCATTGTTTTTACCCAACTTTACTGGGTTCGGAAGTCGCTGGACCTGAAAGAGGAACAAGTTGATAACAGTGTGCGCATTGCCATGAAAAGTGTGATCAATCAACTGCAGGAAATTAAAAATGATTCAGCTTTTCAGAAACACTTATACGAATTATCGTGCCGGAAGATAAAACTGGATATAACCGATGTAATCGTGCCTTCCACCCTGGATTCGTTGATGTTTGAAGAACTCAATACAATGGGACTTGCGTGGAATTATTACTATGGCATTTTCAGACAAAATGATAAAAAATTCGTGACCGGCAGGTATGCCAAAAAAGAAGAAGAGTTGATCGAATCACCTTTTCAACTTCCGCTTTCCAGCGTTTATAAACCCGGAAATTACTATCTGACCGTTTACTTCCCGACAAAAAGCAGTATTATTTTAAGGCAAATGGAGGTCTGGCTGCTGATGTCAATACTTTTTCTCGTGGTTCTGATCATTAGTTTTGCTTATGTAATCTTCACTATTTTCAGGCAAAAGAAATTATCGGAGATGAAAACCGATTTTATCAATAACATGACCCATGAATTCAAAACACCCCTGGCCACTACTTCTTTGGCAGCCGAAATGCTTTTACGGCCCGAGGTTACCGGGAATGCCGATAAAATTCAAAAATACGCCAGAATGATCGTTGACGAAAACCAACGGTTAAAAAACAGGGTGGAACAAGTGCTTGAAATCTCAATGCTCGAGAGCGGGAAGCAAGATCTTCACTTTAAACAAACGAATCTCCATGAATTGATAAAAACAGTTGTCCAACGATTCGATTTTCAGTTAAAAAAACAAAATGTAAAGCTGATGCTCGAGCTTAATGCCGGTAATCCTGTGATCAATGCTAATAAGGAGAATATTACAAATGTAATTTTCAACATACTCGATAATGCCATAAAATATACGCCAAATAACCCGCAAATACTGATCAGTACCTGGAACACTAAAAGCGGGATTTATATGCGCATCCGGGATAACGGTATCGGTATCCGGCCCGAATATCACAAAAATATTTTTAAAAACCTTTTCAGGGTTCCAACGGGGGATATACATGAAGTGAGGGGCTATGGCGTCGGGCTTTATTATGTAAAAAACGTGGTTGAATATCACAGAGGAACTATTGACCTTGAAAGTGAACCGGGGAAAGGTTCTGCTTTTGATGTTTATTTCCCTTTTAATTATGATCAAAACCCTATGTAAGGAATTTATATGTATCACGACAAATATCATAACAGTATAAAAATGAAAGATGCAATGACACAGGAAGAAATTACTTTATCCAAAATACTGTTTGTTGAAGACGACCCCAATCTGAGTATAATCCTTAAAGATTATCTTGAGATGACCGGATATCAGGTTGACCATGCAGGTGATGGCGTGAAAGGGTTGCAGCTTTATCATAAAAACAAATATGATCTGTTGATCCTTGATGTGATGATGCCCAAAAAAGACGGCTTCACCCTGGCAAAAGAGATCAGAAAAAACGATTCGCAGGTTCCTATCATATTCCTGACAGCTAAAAATCTTAAAGAAGACCGCATTAAAGGGTTTCTCAGCGGGTGCGACGATTATATTACCAAACCGTTCAATACCAAAGAATTAAGTTTACGAATAAAAGCCATACTGAAACGATGCGAAACCGAAAAGCAATCCTATGCCAGGGAATATGAGATCTTTAACATAGGAAGCTTTACTTTTAATGCCAGCACAATGACACTTTCGGGCAAAGGGGATGACCGGAAACTTACCAAAAAAGAGACGGCATTGTTAAAGCTTTTGTGTGAAAACGTCAATAACCTGCTTACGAGGGAAACAGCCCTTGAAATAGTGTGGGGCGAAAACGATTATTTTATCGGAAGAAGCATGGATGTGTTTATCACCAAGTTAAGGAAATACCTGAAACCCGATCCCAATGTGAAAATCGCTAATATTCATGGCATAGGGTTCAGGCTCGAAATCAGCGAATCCGTAAAAAAACCCGAAGAAAGCATTGCTTAGTTTTCGATGTCGAGCAACATCAGCATGAAGGCATACATGAGCGCCGTTTCCTTGTATTGTTCAAACCTTCCGGAAGCTCCCCCGTGGCCGAAATCCATATTTGTGTGTAACAACAACAAATTATTGTCGGTTTTCATATCCCGCAGCTTGGCAACCCATTTAGCCGGCTCCCAGTATTGAACCTGGCTGTCGTGCAATCCGGTAAGGACAAGAATGTTGGGATAATCCCGGGCTTTCACATTGTCATAAGGGGAATATGACAGCATATACTTATAATATTTCTCTTCGTTGGGATTTCCCCATTCATCATACTCTCCGGTTGTTAACGGAATACTTTCGTCAAGCATGGTGGTTACCACATCCACAAAAGGTACGTCGGCAACCACCCCTTTGAACAGCCCGGGCTCGTAATTGATCACAGCTCCGATAAGCAATCCGCCAGCACTTCCGCCATAGGCAAACAATTTTTCGGGAGTAGTATATTTATTATTTATCAAATACCTGGCACAATCAATAAAATCGAAAAAAGTATTTTTCTTTTTCAATAATTTTCCGTCTTCATACCACTGCCGGCCCATTTCCTCACCACCCCGCACATGAGTTATTGCCACTGCAAAACCGCGGTCGAGCAAACTTAATCGTGGAGATGAAAAATATGATTCGGTACTGTAACCATACGAACCATACCCGTAAAGCAGCAGAGGATGGGAACCATCCCGTTTAAAACCTTTTTTATAGATAATGGAAACCGGGACTTTCACTCCGTCGCGGGCCACGGCATACAAACGATCTGTAATGTAATCATCGGGATTGTATCCGCCCAGTACTTCCTGGCGCTTCAACAGGGTGGTTTCCTTTGAAATCATGTCAAGTCATAAATAGTCATGGGCGTTTTCAGACTGGTAAAACCATACCGCAACTTCCGGCTGTCGTATTCGGGATTTTCCGAAGAAGAGGCATAATAATCTTTCTCATCGAAACCAACGTAATAGTCCTTGTTGTTTTTCAGGTCATAAACCCTGAACCGGCGTAAGCCGTTTTTCCTTTCGGTAACCACGTAAAAATTGCGGAAAACATCAATGTATTCAAGCAAAACATCATTCCGGTTGGGTATCAGCTCTGTCCAGTTTTTCATTGATGTTTTGTCCTCGGGGGTTTCCATCAGCCTGAAATTTTTTGCATCCTTGTTGGTTCTGACCAGCCAGCGGTCGCCCTGATGTGATATGTCGTATTCATGGTTACGCTGCCTTTTTTGAAACACCTTGAATTTCCCGTCAGGATCATCAGCTCTTAAAATCCGGTATTCGGTGGATAAAGTACTGGAAGAGCCGATGATCAGGTATTTATCGGATTTTGTTTTATAAACAAAAACATCATAAGTCGGGTCGGTTTCTTCGTAAACCACCACATCCTTTTCAGGGGATTCCCCCAGATGGTGTCTCATGATCCTGTATGGACGGAGCGTTTCGTCCTTGACGGCATAAAACACCGTCTTGTCATCATTTGCCCAGGTGATGTCTCCCGAAGTGTTCGGGATGTTGTCTTCAAATTCTTTGCCAGTTACAAGATTCTTAAAACGGATGGAATACTTCCGCCGGCTGACCGTGTCAATGCTATAGGCCAGCAATTGGTTATTGTGGCTCACTTCCCAGCTTCCGATATCGAAAAAATGATGTCCTTCGGCCATCTTATTTCCATCGAGCATAATTTCTTCGGACGCATTTTTCCGTAATTTTTTTCTGCAATAAACCGGATACTCTTTTTTCTCTTCATACCGTGTATAATACTGATATCCATGGAAATCATAAGGAACAGACATATCCTTTTGTTTGATCCGTCCCACGATTTCACTGAAAAGTTTTTTCTGAAGTTTTTCTGTTTTCTTCATCACCTTTTCAGTGTATTTGTTTTCAGCTTTCAGGTAATCGAGGACTTCAGGATTATCCCGTTGATTCAGCCAGTAATAATTGTCAATACGGGTATTTCCAAACTCATGAAATTCCTTTTTAATCTTTTTCGCTCTCGGTGCTTCCATAGTTTCATTTGTTTTCTGCTGGCATCCCTGTATGCTTACAAGCATGGCCATCGTTATAAGCGATATTGTCAAAAAAACCGGGTTAAGTTTCATTAAAAAATGAATTGATTGTTAAAAATAGAATGACAGGCCCAGGCTGGGCATGATGGGTAACTGGTAAACGATTTCGCCGGTCAGCAGATCAACATAAAAAACATTTTTTCTGTCCAACAGGTTGATAACACTCAAATCAACGACCAGCTTGCTGTGCGCGCTGAAATAAAAATTCTTTTTTATATCCACATCCACCCGGTGATAAGGTGGAAGGCGCCCTTCGAACAGGTCGGCATAAATAACACCCAACTGGCCGTTTTCAGTGGTATAGTTTGAATTTACGCCGCCGGGCATGGTAATGTACTCATAAAATCCCTGAACCTGGGTAAAAGGAAAGCCGGTTCCGAAATTATAGCGGGCGCCGAACTCCCATTGATTTTTAGAACCTGCCGTGTAGGAAAACACCACATTCATATTCATCCGGCGGTCAAAATTCGGTGTATAGGTAATCATATTCCCGTCACGGTCTTCATACGAACGATGAACATATCCGAGCGAATAGACAAACCACAGGTACAGTCTCTTGTAATCCACTTTCATTGATAAATCAACACCATAAGCATCACCTTTCTCCAAAATAAAATCCTTGGTCTCCACATCCGGTGTTCCGGGAGGGGCATTGTTTTCATCATAAATTTTAAAACGATTAATATTAGTCAGTTGAGGGAAATATTTGTAGTAGCCTTCGATATTAAAGTTTACGTACCTGCCCGCATCAATTTCAGCACCAAGAATCAGGTGATCGGATTTTTGTAATTTGTTTTTTACGTCCTTACCGTTAAATGTTTTGGGCAGATTGTCGGGGCCCGAAAGAAAACCATAAAACAAGGTAACCACATCACGGTCGGAAGTTGCCGCAATAAGATTCTGGGAATATATACCTCCGGCAAATTTTAACCTGAAATTTTTGGAAACATTGTATTTGATCGCCAGGCGCGGCTCCAGTGAGATATTTGACAACGAAGCATACCATTCGAACCTGAAACCCGGTTCGATAATAAACTTGCCGATGGTGGTCTTGTATTGGGCATACAATCCGATCTGGGTCGTGTTTTCTACTTGATTGATTTTAGCATCTGCAAAGTTTGTAAACTTATATTCCGTGCGGAAGCCTTCCATTTCGATCCCATACTTTAAAGCATCCGTTCCGAAGAAATAAGTGAAGTTAAATGCTGCCGTAAAACCGCCGATGGAACTGGTACGCGGTGAAATGGAATTGGATTCAAAATTACTTTTGTACTGGGAATATGAAATAATTCCGTCAACAAGTACCGGCGATTTACCGGGAATGATCACAAAATTCATTCCTCCTCCATACGAATTCCAGCCAAAATCGGCAATGGATTTATAGTTTTTTACTTTGTCGTTGAAATTAAATCCGAAAAAACTGACCTTGCTTCCATTCGCAGAATTCAGCGATATTTTGCCGTAAAGATCAAGATAATCAAAAGGCAGTCCGTTTTCATCCACATAGTTGTAAAACACTTTTGAGCTTTGGCTCAAATAAGAATTTTTCACCGATAAAATAAAAGAAGAGCTTCCATCATCAGGCGATTTTTGCTTTTTAATAGGTCCTTCGATAAAAGCCCTTGATCCGAAAGTTGAAGCGCCAACTGCGCCTGTGTAACGTTTTTTATTCCCGTCTTTGTAAGTGATGTCCATGATGGAGGATATCCGTGTGCCGTATTCGGCATTAAATCCGCCCGTATAGACGTCAGCCGTACGGATGAGGTCTGTTTCGAAAACCGAAAAAACACCGAGCGAATGAAAGGGATTGTAAATGACCATTCCATCAAGTAAGATCTTATTCTGAATAGGCGATCCTCCGCGGACATAAAATTGCCCGCCCTGTTCACCCGTGTAAATAATTCCGGGAACAACCTGTAAATACTGGGCAAAGTCGGCCTGTCCCATAGACGGTATTTTTTTAATTTGTTTCGGAGATATCTTTACGATTGAGGTGTTGGTTTCGGTACGTCGCGTTTGTCGCTCGGCGCTGATTTCAACGGTTTCCAGCTTCACGGACGACTGCTTCAGATAGAATTTTTTATTCAGTATTTTATTGCTTTCAAGTTTAACCTGCTCTCTGATTGTGTCATATCCCAGGTAAGTGATTATCAGGGTATATTTGCCCGGTTTTATCTTTGAAATCAGAAAATAACCGTTTACGTCAGTACTGGCGCCATAAGATGTGCCTAACAAATAAACATTGGCAAGAAGTGCCGGTTCGCCGGATTTTTCTTCATACACAATTCCCCTGATGGTTGCAACCTGCCCTTGCAACCCATAAAAACCCAGAAACAAAATAATAAACAGGAAGTAACTTTTATACTTAGAATTCATCGTGATTGCACAATTAAAAAAACCCGTGCAAGGTAAATAAAAAGAGTGTTCACATTTTAAATCTGCGAAGTAAAATTCTTAACATGGAAAAGGCGGTTTGAAACCGCCTTTTCCGAAAAATGAATTGTGAGGTATGATGTGATTAGTAACGTGTGATCGTGTAGCTTGAAACCGCCGCATCAACCACAATAAAGATTTTATTTTTGCTTTCTTCAAAATTTTCCGTCCTGTAATGCCCGCGCTCAATTTTTTCAAAACCGTGTATGGTCTTACCCGATAACACACTGCTGATCTTCAGGTCGCAACCGGACTCTTCAGGTATTTTAAGTGTTATTGAAGATGCTCCCGCATCAATATTAACATAGGTATTCGGGTACAGATCCCCGAACTTTATAACGAAACTGGCAGCTCCTGCATCCACGTTCAGGTCTTTGATTTTAAATGGTGATAAGTCAAATTTTACCGCAGAAGCGCCCACATCGAGATTAACGTCCCAAACCGGCAGGGTATTCAAACTGATTTTTACCCGGTTTTGATTTTTATTGTGTAAAATAATATTCTGTTGCGATTCGGGTTGGATCGAGATCTTTGCTTCATCCTCACTTGTCTTCAACACATAGTTGTATCGCATCCACGAACCGCTCTTCTCAAACTCGAGTAAATCATTGGTCGTATCGCGAATGACAAACGAACCGGCAGCCGCATCCAGGTCCAGGTAAGCCGAACTTAACGTATCATTTAAAGGAATGGTAAACGACTGCTCCACATTCTTTTCATAAGATTCATTCCACCACCAATGGGATTCCTTATTAATGCCGTTTACCTCAACGGTCCTGTTCAGCATAAAAGTAAGTGTGGCCAATAGCACAAACAGTGTCAGCACCATCCTTATCCAGGCTTTTACGGGAAGTATGGATACGCCCCACAATACAAGGATAACAGGCCACAGCCGCCATAAGGCACGCCAGTCGAAGAATATCAGTCCGAGGTTTTGCAAAATAAATAATACACCGAGGAATATGAGGATTATACCCCAAAAGACATTTGAAAATTTCATGACTTTATATTTTTAGAGGTTTTGGAAATTTCAGGAACCAACAACAGCAACCCGGCCAAAACAAGCAGCAAAGGCCACAGATTGGTAAGACTGTAAAAAGGCATCAACCGGTCAACCAGTATCAGGGCACCGAAAACAATCAACAGAATGCCTGCGATCAGGCTTGTATTCGTCTTTCTTGACGGAACGGCAGGGTCATCGGCAACCTTTTCTTCAGTTTTAAGTCCTGGATAAGAGGCAACCTGCGCAGGAATGGCAATCCACAAAATAATGTAGATCAACACCCCTCCCCCGCCAAATATTGCCAGGAGGACAAATAGTATTCTGATGACAACGGCATCCAGATTAAAATAATCTGCCAATCCTCCGGCTACTCCTCCGATAATTTTATCGGTATTTGAACGATATAATCTGTTTGAACTTGACATTTGATTATGATTTAAATTTTTTATTAGATTTAGTTTTTGTTCAACAAATATTTTGTGTGACAAATATATAAGAACATCAAAGTTATGTAAATAACAATTCGGTGAATGGGGGTATTTGGTCGGTAAAAGAAAGGGTATAATTTAGTTTATATTCCAAATAAGCGCTTATTTGTTTGAATAGGTGCAATTTGCGTAAAAATTACAGGTTCAACAAAGGTGAATTGTATGTATTGGAAATGGGCTGATTTTTGTACCTTTACCGTCCTTAAAATTTAAAATAAATATTACAGGAATTATAAACAAATCAATCATTAATTAAAACTTAAACGATGAAGAAAATTCATGTAGCCAATCCGGTTGTTGAGCTTGACGGAGATGAAATGACCCGGGTTATATGGGATATGATCAAAAAGAAACTGATCTTGCCTTACCTTGACATTGATCTGAAATATTACGATCTCAGTATTCAAAAACGGGACGAAACCAATGATCAGATCACTGTGGATGCAGCCAACGCCATAAAAAAATACAACGTTGGCGTAAAATGCGCAACCATTACTCCCGACGAACACCGGGTGGAAGAGTTTGGCTTGAAAAAGATGTGGAAATCCCCCAACGGAACCATTCGTAATATTTTAGACGGTACGGTTTTTCGTGAACCTATCCTCATAAAAAATGTTCCACGTCTTGTTCCCGGTTGGAAGAAACCCATCATTATAGGCCGTCATGCTTTCGGAGACCAGTACCGTGCAACCGATTTTGTTACAAAAGGCAAAGGAAAACTCACGATAAAGTTTGCTCCGGAAGATGGTGGAGAAGTTCAGGAATTTACGGTACATGATTTTGACGGAGACGGCGTAGCCATGGCCATGTACAATACCGATAAGTCTATCACCGGTTTTGCCCATGCCTGTTTTAACATGGCGCTCGACAAAGGTCAGGTGCTATTCCTGTCAACCAAAAACACCATTCTTAAACAATACGACGGCCGTTTTAAAGACATTTTTCAGGAAATTTATGAAAATGAGTATAAAAATAAATTTGAAGAAAAGGGGATTTATTACGAGCACCGCCTGATTGACGACATGGTTGCCCAGGTTTTGAAGAAAGAAGGAGGTTTTGTCTGGGCCTGCAAGAATTATGACGGCGATGTTCAGTCTGATATTCTGGCACAGGGCTTTGGCTCACTGGGATTAATGACGTCCGTTCTGGTTACTCCCGACGGAAAAACCATGGAAGCCGAAGCCGCTCATGGTACGGTAACCCGGCATTACCGTTTACACCAGCAGGGAAAACCCACTTCAACCAATCCCATTGCTTCCATTTTTGCCTGGACACGCGGACTGGCACATCGCGGACATCTTGACAACAACGAGGAGTTGGTAAACTTTGCCCATACTGTTGAACAGGTCTGTATCGAAACAGTTGAGGAAGGAAAAATGACCAAAGACCTGGCATTGCTCATCCACGGCAACAACATGAAGCCTGACGACTATCTGACTACAGAAGAGTTTCTATATGCGCTGGATAATAACCTGCAAAAAAAACTGAATTAAAAACCCAAACATAATAAACATTTAAATTTTAAGATCATGCCCACATTAAAAGAATTATTGTACGATAAGATCCAACAGCACAGGCCGAGGACATC
>JAADID010000024.1 GCA_013151505.1 Chlorobiota bacterium
TGTCATTTTAGTCAGCTCTTATCCAATAAATTAAATGTCATTATTATTTAATTAAATTATTAAATGCTTATTTTAAATGACAATTTTGGGTCAATGTGATAAGTATCAATAAAGAGTCTTTTTGCGTACTCTGTGGCGCTGCGTGAAATTACTCTTTTGAGACAACCTCATTTTTTGTTCTTATTAAAAATCTTCGCCTGCCGCTGAATGGATTCATTGTGGATGAGATTAAGCAGCCGTTTCAGGAAACTTTCTTCCATACCGAGGTTTAAACCGATAGCCAGCCTGTCGCGGATAATACCTGCCCACCTTTTCATCTGAAGGATGGTTATCCGGTGTTCTTTTTTATATTCTCCGATCTCGTCAATAATCTCCATCCGGCGGGCCAGGATTTGCAACAGTTCGCCATCCAGCTTGTCAATTTCCGTCCTCATTTTTTCCAGTTTGTTCTGAAAAGTAATGTCACCTGTTTTTTCCCGGATGACCAATTTATCCAATAGTTTTTTTAAGTCGCCGGGTGTGATCTGCTGGCTGGCATCCGTCAGGGCATGCGGCGGGTCAAAATGTATCTCGATCATGATGCCATCCATTTCCAGGTCAAGGGCCTTCTGGGAGACTTCGTGTAAAAGGTCGATCCTTCCGCAGATATGGCTTGGATCAACCAGCATGGGCAGATCAGGGGCGATGGTTTTCAATTCGATAGGTATTTCCCACATGGGTGCGTTACGGAAGGGTGATTTTTCAAAATAATGAAAACCACGATGGATGGCTATGATACGTTTGATCCCCGCCCTGTTGACCCGTTCGATGGCTCCCAGCCAAAGTTTCAGGTCAGGGTTTACAGGATTTTTTACCAACACGGGGATATCCACTCCCTCGAGCGCTTTTGCAATGGATTGAACCGAAAACGGGTTGACCACCGTGCGGGCGCCAATCCAGATCATGTCCACGTTGTATTTCAAAGCCAGTTCGACATGTTCCGGCTCGGCCACCTCTACCGTTGTTTTCAGGCCGTATTTTTCTTTGACTTTGGCCAGCCATTTCAACCCGTTTTCGCCGGCGCCTTCAAAATCTCCGGGACGACTCCTCGGCTTCCATATCCCGGAGCGGAAAACGCTTACCTGCGGAATACGCGAAATCTGTTCCGCTGTTTTCAGCACCTGTTCTTCGCTCTCGGCGCTGCACGGGCCTGCAATGATGAATGGCCTCCCGCCGGATGATAACCAGCCGGGTAAGATGTCAATGTTTGTTCCCACAATTTGCAAAAGTATAAATAATGAATGGTCTGCTTCACTTAAGAAAGCATTCATAGAGTAGTTTTTTTAGATCAACTTAAAATCAAACGGTTAAAAAAGCGACCTTTGCATTTTGAAAAATTACTACAACATGCTGTTTAACGAATTTGGCCTGAACGAACAATTGCTGGAAGCTATTTCACATATTGGGTTCAAGGAGGCAACACCGATCCAGATAAAAACCATCCCCGCGATCATGCAAGGACGTGACCTGCTGGGCAGTGCACAGACAGGTACCGGCAAAACGGCGGCATTCCTGTTGCCTGTGATCAATAACTTATTGAGCACACATGAGCGGGCTACCAGTACCCTGATCATCGTGCCAACCCGTGAACTGGCCATGCAGATCGACCAGCATGTGCAAGGCTTTACCTATTTTACCGACATCGGATCACTACCTGTTTATGGCGGTGGCGACGGCCTTTCATGGGAACAACAAAAAAAAGCACTGACCTCCGGTGTGGATATCATTGTGGCCACACCCGGAAAACTGATATCACATTTGAACATGGGTTATGTAAAGTTTGACAAACTGAAATACCTGATACTGGACGAAGCCGATCGAATGCTGGATATGGGCTTCTATGATGACATCAAAAAGATCATCACCTATTTACCGGAAAAACGCCAGACATTGATGTTCAGCGCTACCATGCCTCCCAAGATCAGGGAGTTGGCCAGGCAGATACTTCATGATCCTGTTGAGGTATCCATTGCCCTTGCCAAACCTGCCGAGGGCGTATTACAGGCTGCCTACCTGGTTTACGATACACAGAAAAATGATATGCTCACGCGGTTGATAGCGGACGGCAATACCATGAAAAGTGTACTCATTTTTGCTTCCACTAAAAAGAAAGTGATTGAAATTGTACGTGCTTTGAAAAAACGCAATATCAGTGTGGAAGGCATTTCTTCCGACCTCGAACAGAATGAGCGGGAAGAAGTGCTGATGCGGTTCAAATCGAAAAATACAAGGGTACTGGTAGCTACGGATGTTCTGAGCAGGGGGATTGATATCAAGGAAATTGATCTGATTGTCAATTATGATGTTCCCGGCGATGCGGAAGATTATGTCCACCGGGTTGGGCGGACGGCACGTGCCGATGCTTCCGGGGTGGCAGTCACATTTATCAATGATGAAGACATGTATAAATTCCGCCGGATAGAAAAACTCATCGGGCAGGAGATTACCAAACTGATCCTGCCGGTTGATTTAGGACACGGGCCGGAATGGAACCCCAATGCGACTGAAGTCAAAAGGAGAAGTCCCGGTAAGTTTTCCAAAGGCAGACAAAGCAGGAAACCTTCTTACCGGAAGAAACGAAAATAATTTTTTATCGGCGACTAAAGTCGCCCTTACGGAAAACAGGCTTACATTTAAATCCCCATCCGGCGGAAGCAAACCCGTCCGCCGGGCCTGCAATCTGTCAAATCATAAAATATTCAGGTTAATATCTATGTATCCCTGATTTTTAGTTCTTTTGCAGAGTTTTAAAAACGGAAAAAAGTGAAGAGAACAGAGATAAAAACCCTTTTGGAATCAACCGATTACGGAAAAACAGTCAACGTAAAAGGATGGGTAAGGACAAAACGGGAAAGCAAAAACGTGGCATTTATTGCTTTGAACGACGGTTCCACCATCAAAAGTGTCCAGATCGTTGTTGACAAAAATCCTGAAATAGAAAAGATTCTTGACAATATTCATACGGGGGCCGCATTGTCGGTTAACGGAACAATCATTGAGTCGCCCGGCAAAGGGCAGAAAGTTGAAATTCAGGCGAAGGAAATAGAGGTGCTCGGACCTGCTGATCCCGAGGAGTATCCGTTGCAGCCCAAGAAACACACGCTTGAATTCCTCCGTGAAATTGCCCACTTGCGCTTTCGGACAAATACTTTCGGCGCCATAACAAGGGTACGCCATGCCATGATCTTTGCCATTCACAAGTATTTTACCGAAAACGGTTTTTATAACATCCATACGCCCATCATCACCGCATCGGATGCGGAAGGCGCGGGCGAGATGTTTCAGGTTACCACACTTGACCTGAACAACATTCCCAAAACCGATGACGGTGAAGTGGATTTTCGTAAGGACTTTTTCGGAAAACCTGCCAACCTGACCGTTTCGGGTCAATTAGAAGCCGAACTGGCGGCGCTTGCATTGAGCAAAGTTTACACTTTTGGCCCAACCTTCCGGGCTGAAAATTCAAACACTTCCCGTCATCTTGCCGAGTTCTGGATGATCGAACCCGAAGTGGCTTTTTATGACATCAACGATGACATGGATCTGGCGGAAGACATGGTAAAATATCTTATCCGGTATGCCCTGGAAAATTGTATGGATGACCTCGGGTTTTTAAGCAAACGCCAGCAGGATGAAGAAAAAAGTAAAAAAGCCGACGAGCGCTCGATGGAGCTGATTGAAAAGCTGCGTTTTGTGATTGACCAGGAATTTGAACGCATCACTTATACCGAAGCCATTGATATTCTGCGCAACTCAAAGCCCAATAAGAAGAAAAAATTCCAGTACCTGATCGAAGGATGGGGTGCCGACCTCCAGTCGGAGCATGAACGCTATCTTGTCGAAAAACATTTCAAGAAACCGGTGATCATCACCGATTACCCTAAAGACATCAAGGCATTTTACATGAAGCAGAATGATGACGGAAGAACGGTACGTGCCATGGATGTGCTTTTCCCGCAGATTGGTGAAATCATCGGCGGTTCGCAGCGCGAAGACGATTACGACAAACTGTACAATCGTATCAAAGAGATGGGTATTCCCGAAGAATCCATGTGGTGGTATCTCGAAACCCGGAAATTCGGAAGTGTCATCCACTCGGGTTTCGGACTTGGATTTGAGCGCATGATGCTGTTTGTAACCGGCATGGGTAACATTCGAGACGTGATCCCTTTCCCGCGAACCCCGTTGAATTGCGAGTTCTAGATCACAGGAATCTTACGGATAAAAATCGTGTTTCCGGACTTTAACTTTACAACATAAATTCCTTTGCCGGGCAAAAGAATTCGTTCTCTGCCTGCTCCTTTGTAAACGATTTTTCCGGAAACATCGGAGATGATCATTTGCTGAATTTCAGTGCCGGGGCTTTTAATAATTAACCAATGGCCGCGGGTATAAACAATAATATTGTTTTTTACTTTTATATTCAGGACATCCACAATCACATCCACAAAGATCGTATCGCTGTCTTCGCCGCAGGCATTGGTAACCAGCACGGAATAACTGCCGGTTTCGGAAACGGTAATAGTCCGGGTGGTATCGCCTGTTGACCAAATATATTGACTGCCGCTGTTGCCCGCATCCAGTGTTAAGCTCTGACCTTCGTAAATTGTCGTGTCATTACCAAGGTTTACCACCGGGTTATCAAAGGCCGTCACCATCAGCGTACTTGCCTGGCTGCTGTTTCCACAGTCATTCATGGCAAAGACCTCGATCAGATAGTCACCGGGATCTCCGAAAGTGTAAACCATGATTGTATCGGTGGCGGATTGCATCTCACCGGCTACCCACCATTCACACCATTCACCTGTGTCAATTGTCGTTGAGTAAGAATGGTTTGTGTTTTTGCAAACACCCGGATCACCGTTGATAACCCCGGGCATCGCAGGTGTTCCGTTAACGGTAACCTGAAGCGAATCACTGAAAAAAGTTCCCGAGTCGCAATTAAAATACAAGCTGACAGTGTAATTGCCTTCATCCGTCCAGACCACTTCCAGAATGGCTGAATCGGAACTTTGCAAAACGGTGTCAATGTACCAGTCCGCCGAACAACCTACCGGGAGTTCAGCAGAGTAAACAGCCGTATCGCCCACGCAGCTTTCTGCCGGACCCGACAAGGTGTCGGGAGAACCAGGCGGCGGAGTGATTGTATCGGCCACGGGGGAAGCAAAACTTTGGGAATATTCAGGCACACGCATATTCAGAAAAATCAGAAAAATCATAACTAAACCAAACAGCCAGTATATTGTTTTAATCCCGATCACCGTAAACATTCATTTTTTGTAAAAATACAAATAGAAAGAAATCAGAAATGAAAAAAAAGCTTCCGGGTTACATATCGGGGGAATATTTGCGATTTTATGGAGTAATAGTCCAGATAATATATATATTTTATGGAATGTTAATCCAAAAAATATGGTGATTTCTTGGAGTTAATTCGAAATTGTATTATTTTTGTATAAAACAGTATTATGAAAGTCAGAAGAATCTATCAGGATTTAAAAAAATTTATTCAACCAAACAAAGCGTTATTGATTTTCGGCCCGAGGCAGGTGGGGAAAACCACGTTGATGGAAGATTTTATTTCCGAAACAAACGATAAAACGAAAGTGGTTACGGGAGACGATATTACCATCCACAATGTTTTAAGTTCGCAATCACTAAAAGAAATTAAGTCTTTTTGTGAGGGATATGAGCTCATCGCCATTGATGAAGCCCAAAAGATCCCGAATATCGGAATTGCATTAAAATTGATGGTTGATCAGATACCCGGAATAAAAATAATCGCAACTGGATCCTCATCTTTTGAACTGGCAGGACAAACCGGCGAACCGTTAACAGGCCGGAAAACCACGCTTATGCTCTTTCCGATAGCTCAAATGGAAATGCTTTTTCATCTTAACGAATTTGAATTAAAAGAAAAATTAGAAGACTTTCTTATTTACGGGAGTTATCCCACAATTATCACTTCGAAGGAAAAAGAAGTAAAAATCAGACTTTTAAACGAACTGGTCGGTTCGTACTTATTTAAAGATATTTTGGATTTTGAACGTATAAAAAACCCTCAAGTGTTGATCGATTTGCTACGTCTGCTGGCTTTTCAAATAGGAAGTGAAGTTTCAATAAACGAATTGTCACAGAATCTGAAAGTAGATAACAAAACGGTTAAACGGTATATAGAGCTTCTCGAAAAAGCTTTTATTATTTATGTATTACACGGATACAGCAGTAATTTACGAAAAGAAATATCAAAAAAGTCAAAATATTATTTCTATGATACCGGTATCAGAAATGCGGTTATTGCAAATTTTAATCCGTTGGTGCAAAGGAATGATACCGGTCAGTTATGGGAGAACTTTTTAGTGATTGAGCGAATTAAAAAACAAAAATACACCTCCATTTTTGCCAATAATTATTTTTGGAGGTCATGGACAAAAAAAGAAGTGGACTGGGTTGAAGAACGTGAAGGAAAATTATACGGGTTTGAATTTAAATGGTCATTAAAAAAACTGAAACCGCCAAAATTATGGCTTGACACTTATCCCGAAGCCAGTTGGAAAATAATAGATAAAGATAATTATCTGGATTTTGTCGCCTATTGAGCAATTAAAAAAAAGTAAATTATTGGAAAAAACTCAAAACCCAAAATCATGCCAGCCGTATAATCTTTTTTTTACATTTGTAATGTGACAAACCGGAAAGGAATTATTTTTTAGGATGCTGAATCAAAGATTACAACAGAAGTTGCTGCAAAAGCT
>JAADID010000332.1 GCA_013151505.1 Chlorobiota bacterium
GGGGGAGAAATCGTTGTGTTATTTATTAATTTTTTGTGTCTTGGTTCCTGGCTCTAATTAAAAGACTGCAAATCCTGTAGCCGTTTGTAAACGCCGTTCAATTTGGTCAGTTCGGCGTGTGAGCCCCGTTCTACGATCTCGCCTTTTTTCAGGACGATGATCTCGTCGGCATGCTTGATGGTGGAAAGGCGGTGAGCGATGACGACCGTCGTACGGTCTTTCATTACGTTGTTCAGTGCCTGCTGAACATGTTTTTCCGATTCCGTGTCCAGCGAGGAGGTGGCTTCATCAAGGATCAGGATAGGCGGGTTCGCCAGCACGGCCCGCGCAATACTCAGCCGTTGACGTTGTCCGCCCGAAAGCTTTACTCCCCGGTCGCCGATATTGGTCTGATATCCGCGTTCGGTTTGCATGATGAAGTCATGGGCGTTGGCCACTTTGGCTGCTGCAATTACTTCTTCTTCCGAGACACCTGTTTTGCCAAAGGCAATGTTGTTGAAAAAGGTGTCGTTAAACAGGATGCTTTCCTGCGAAACAATGCCCATCAATCCGCGCAGGTCGCTGATCTTAACATCTTTTACATTTTTGCCGTCCACCAGCAACTCCCCTTCCGTTACATCATAAAAACGGGGCAGCAGGTCAACAAGTGTGGATTTGCCGCCGCCTGATTCGCCCACGATGGCGATCACTTTTCCTTTAGGGATCTTCAGGTTGACGTTTTTCAGCACCGGCTCATGGTCATAAGTGAATCCCACATTCTTATACTCGATCTCTTTTTTGAACGACCGGATGGGCAGCGCATCCGGCTTTTCTTCGATCAACTCTTCGGCATCGAGGACTTCAAAAATCCGTTCTGCCGAAGCAATACCTTTCTGGATACTGTAAAATCCCTGTGTGAATGTTTTGGCCGGGGGGATGATCTGCGAGAAAACGACAATATAAGTTATGAATGCCGATGCCTGAATGGCGGGGTTTTCGCTCAAAACCATCTTTCCGCCAAACCAGAGCACGACCACAATGACCACCGAAGATAAAAACTCGCTCAATGGAGAAGAAAGGTCGCGGCGGCGGTATATCCATAAAAGGGTTTTTGCATAATTGTCGTTTTGTTGCCTGAACTTATCATCCGAATAATTAATGGCATTGAATGCTTTGATGATGCGGAGACCTGATATGCTTTCTTCGATAATGGACAGCAGACCGGCAAACCGGCTTTGCCCTATTTTGGATTGTTTTCGCAAACTCTTTCCGATCATCCCGATCAGTAAACCGGTGATCGGCAGAATGACCAAAACAAAAACGGTAAGCTGGGGGCTTAAGATGATCATGAATATCAGGTAAGCAATCACGGTAACCGGGTCGCGCACGATCATTTCCAGGTAATTCATTATTGAAAACTCCACTTCCTGCACATCGGTGGTCAGCCGGGCGATGATGTCGCCTTTTTTATTTTTGCTGTAAAACGAAAGCGGAAGGATGAGCAGTTTTCTGTAAATTTCATTCCTCATCCCTTTGACGGCGCCGATCCGCACGTTGGCCATGAAATACATGGCAAAATACCGGGCGAAATTGCGCAGGAAAAAAGCACCGAGAATGATCAGGCAGATATAAACCAGCGCCTGAATCTTTCCTTCGCTGATGATCACCTTGCTGATAAAATAATTCATGTTGCCCAGAATGGCTTCTTTGCTGAAAGCGAATTCGGGCCTTTCGGTGATCAGTTCGTTGATGCCGAACAACAGATTCAGAAAAGGGATGAGCAGTGCAAACGAGAAAATGGAAAAGATAACGGTCAGCAGGTTAAACAGGATGTTCAGTCCGGCATATCCCCAGTAGGGTTTGATGTAAGCAAGGACTCTGTAAAATTTTTTCATAATTGCTATTGCTCCGGACGGCAAAGATAAAAGTTAAAATGGTATTTAAGTCCTTAAACTCGTCCGGATTTGAGGCTGTCTCAAAAGAGTAATTTCACGCAGCGCCGCAGAGTACGCAAAAAGACTCTTTATTGATACTTATCACATTAACTTTACGATCGTTGCGTCTTTGCGTGAAAAAATAATAAATACTGACCTTTTGAGACAGCCTTTTCTTTGGAGTAATCCGGACGGTTTCTATTCCAATGTAAAATAAAGAATGTGTATTTCAGGTTTGCTGCGGAATGAATTCCGCATCCAGGGAATCATGCTGTCCCTCCGGGACATCGGGGGGCTTGCCGAAGGTAAGCATGAAATCATAGACACAGGATTTATCCTGTGACCGGTCATTTATTTGCTACCCTGGCGCTCGTTCGGATTCACGCCTGAATGACGCAGTCGGGCAGGTGCAATCCGGACGGTTCTGTAAAGGTAAAAAACTGTCAGCGTGGACGCTAACAGCAGGGGGGGCTGATCTGTTCTCACTCCCTGGTTGGTCGAGAAACCAACCAGCGCTATGACGATAAAAAAACCTTGTCGGTGAGGACACCATCAAGGGGGGAGAGTGCTTGCATCGGTAACTTTAGTGACATATTAATAATTTCTTATTTATTAGTTGTTTTACCATAAAGTTAGCTTCTTTGTTATTAGTAATTACGACTGCTTGGGGCAAATACATTTTCCCGTTATTTTTAACAATCATCATATATATAAAACCTTCTGTTGGGTCATTGCACTGTATAGGAATCCAAGAAATACTTTTCAATAATGTGGCAACAATTTCTTTATTAATGTATCTATTCGTCTGGTATGAATTAATATTATCAATTGTGCCATTTTTATTAACCTTAAACTCAATTATTTGCGAAAGAGATGTTATATTTAAAGAATCCAGGATTCTTGCGTATTTTGATAAAAAGGTATTATAAGGGATATTATTCGTATTCGCTTTTATACTATATAAGGCCCAAGAGATATCATCGATACATGACTGGCAAAAGAATTTATTTTGAAAAAGAGATAAATTCTCCTGACAATAAAAACCTAAAATGTTTTCCAAAGATATCTGTTGCGGACTTGTATATGGCAACACATCAAAACCTTTGATAAATTTGCCATCAACAAATGTTTCTGCTGTTACACCGAAAATCCTCCATTTACCATTTAGTTTTCCATCAGTTAAATGTCCTTTGATCTTATATTTTATAGTTTTTCCATTATCCTTGTAAATGCTATCAATATATTCTCCCGTTCCATTTTTAATTAGTTGTTTTCCATTACTTCTAAAGAAACTCATTATATTAGGGATTCCATTCTCAAATCTTATTATTTTTTCAATTTGTTTGTTTGGGTAATAAAAAGTCCATAAGCTATCACGAATACCAGATTTATATTTTCCATGTTCTTTAACATTACCATTTTCATAAAAATATGTACAAAAACCATCCAGTTGGCCTTTATTGAAAAAACCGGAAAAGATTTTATTCCCTTTAATGTCATAATCTGAAAATCTTCCCTGAAATAAAAAGTTCGAAGGATCAATAGTTGCTATTCTATAATAATCAGCGTATTGTTCAATGATTATATCAGCAGAAGTGTTATAGAATATTTTGAGTGTATTCTCGTCAAGGCGTTGAAAAAAATTAGTCTGGGATTCAATATTTATAGTAATGAATACAAATACTATAATTGAAATTAATTTCTTTGTTTTCATTTTCTTGTCATGAATGTAAATTGCTAAATCACTTTTCTGATTTCAAAAAACTAACTTCTCCTTTCATTCCTACAACATCTCCAATCCCGTATAATTGTCAGGCCTGATGGCGCGCAGCTCTTCTTTTATTTCTTCAGCTACATCCAGTTCATCAATAAACTGCCGGATGGTTTCACCGGTGATCTTCCGGTTTGTCCGCGTCAGTTTCAAAAGCGTTTCATAAGGGTCGGGATAGTTCTCCCGGCGCAGGATCGTCTGGATGGCTTCGGCGATCACAGCCCAGTTGTCTTCGAGATCGGCGGTAATTTTTTCACGGTTCAGGATCAGTCCATTCCTTTCATTAATGATTTGATGGCGATCAGTGTGTGGGCAAGCGGTGTGCCGATGGTTCTTGTTACGGTCGAATCGGTCAGGTCGCGCTGCAATCTGGAAACCGGGAGTTTTTCGGCAAGATGATGAAACAGTGCGTTGGCAATGCCCAGGTTTCCTTCGGCATTTTCAAAGTCTATGGGATTTACCTTGTGGGGCATGGCCGACGAGCCCACTTCGCCCTCTTTGATCTTTTGTTTGAAATAGTCCATGGAGATATATAGCCACATGTCGCGGCTGAAATCCAGCAGGATGGTGTTTATCCGGGCCAGGTTGTTGAAATAGGCTGCCATGTAATCGTAATGTTCGATTTGGGTGGTGGTTGTTTGCCTGTGCAGCCCCAGGTTTTTCACCACAAAATTATTGGCAAAATCATCCCATCTCACGGACGGATAAGCCACAACATGGGCATTCATGTTTCCGGTAGCTCCGCCGAATTTGCCTGAAAACGGAATGTTATTCAGCAACTCCAGTTGGTTCTCAATCCTTTCGGCAAAAACATAGATCTCTTTTCCCAGCCGGGTGGGGGATGCCGGCTGCCCGTGAGTCCTGGCCAGCATGGCCACATCTTTCCATTCGAAAGCGAGCAGGCTGAGCTTGTTCAGCAGTTTTTTGATGAGCGGCAATATGACCACAAGATGGGCGTCTTTCATTGCCAATGGAACGGCTGTGTTGTTGATATCCTGCGAAGTCAGCCCGAAATGGATAAACTCCCTGAATTCCGACAGGCCGGTCTCATCAAAATATTGTTTGATAAAATATTCCACGGCTTTTACGTCATGGTTTGTCGTTTTTTCAATTTCTTTTATGGAAAGTGCATCATCGGGAGAGAAATCTTTATAAAGGTCACGAAGGGCATCAAAGTTCTTGTTGTCAAAGGTTTCCAGGCCCGGAAGCGGTAGTTTGCACAACTCGATAAAGTATTCCGTTTCAACTTTTACCCTGTATTTGAAAAGCGCATATTCCGAAAAATAATCGGCAAGCTCGTTGGTTTTGTTCCGGTATCTTCCGTCAACGGGCGAGATGGCGGTAATGGTGGATAGTTCCATGTCAGGTTTTTTTTTCAAAAATAGGAAATTCATAGCTTGTTTCTACTTTGGCACCAGGACAGATTTTTATTATTTTGGCCAATTCCAAAATTTCAAAACTTTATGTCTGAATATCTTCGAAGGGAAACGATTTGGGTAAGGCCGCGTTATAAGCGGGAAACCGATTTGTCGCCTTGCCAGGTGACCGACCAGATTTTGCAGGCGCTGATAAACAAAAGGGAGGTGAAAGGAACGATCCTTAAAAACACGGTCTATCTGAAAATACCTGAAGATGAACAACGTTACTGGTCTCCCGTATTTGAGGTTACCGTTTCCAAAAAGGGGGATAACGAATCGCTGATACGCGGTGTGATTGGCCCGAAGCCGGAGATATGGACCATGTTCATGTTTTTTTATGCCGTGGATTTTGTTCTTTTGTTTTTCGGTGTGTTCATGGGAATTTCTCAATGGCTGCTGGGTATGGATGCGCCGATGCTCTGGAGTGTGCCTGCTTTTGTTTTGCTGTGGTTCCTGATATATATGGCCGGACGGTATGGGCGGATAAAAGCCCGCCGGCAGACCGGGCGTCTTTTGAAATTCCTTGACGAGGCTATTGACAGTGCGGAACAGGCGGAAACGGAGTAACGGCAGCTTGTCTGAAAACTATCGTGAGAGTCAGATATTGTTTAAAATTCATCCTTCAGTTTTGTTATGCCTCTTTCCCGATATTTGTTGCTACAGGGCGTACGATTATTAACCTGAAATTGTCATTTGAATGAGATCTTTAAAGACGAATCCGGGTCAAAGGATAGCGGATTCGGTTGAGAAGGTCTATTTAATAAAATACACTTTGCCGATCTTGTTGTTTTCAATGTGATAAATGGCGACGGCTTCCACTATTTTGTCTCCAAACCGGACGCGCTCTTTGTCAATCACAATATTTCCCTGAACAATTCTTCCCAGTATTTCACAATGCAGATTGGGTGTTTTTTCAAACATCTGTGCATATCGTTTTCTCATGTTTTCTATGCCTTTATACACCGGTTTATCGGGAAATGTAAACACTTCAACATCCCCGGCGTAAGGCTCCAGAAAGGCGTCAATGTTTCTCAAGTTATAACCGTTTACCTGCCTTTGTGCCAAAGCATCCGGTGTTTCCCTGATCAGCGTGTCCGGTTGGATGACGATTCCTCTGTTGATGACAAGATTGATTTTGGAAAGGTTTTCAATATCTTCCGCCGGGTTGGCATCCAACAGGATAAGATTGGCTTTTTTGCCGGCAGTAACCGTTCCGAACTCATTTTCTTTATCCAGTACTTTTGCGCCATTCAGGGTGGAAGCGGTTATGATCTGCCAGTTGCTCATACCGCTTTTGTGCATGGCTTTTAATTCGGCCAGATACGAAGCAGCGTGCAAGGTGCCTATGTTTCCCGCGTCAGTGCCTGTTGCAATCAGAACGCCTGCATCCGATAATATTTTAAGGTTCGCCATGCTGATGGAATCGGATTTCCTTAACCTTGCAAGGCTTGCTTCGGAGTTCGCCCTTTTTTTGTAATTATTTACGAGTAACGTATCTGGTAAATGCTTCAAATCCAGCAGGGAACCCAGCTGATACGGGTCGGCTTTCCGTAATTCATGATTACTGAAATCAAGTCTTTGACCGAAGGTTTTTACATAGCGATCATAAACGATCAATGTGGGACAAACGAAGGTTTTATTTCTTTTTAAGAGCTGTACGAAATCATCTTTCAGAATTTCGTCATCAACACTGTGCACGAGATAATCACAGCCACTCTCCACCGCGAGTTGCGCGGTGATCCTTTGTGTGGCGTGTACGGCCACCTTTAAGTTATTTTTGTGTGCTTCGGCGATTATGGCCCGGATGACGGGTAAATTTTTTCTTGCGCTTGCTTCAACACCTGCGGCATCCCTTGTGGTGATGTACCAGATTTTTATGAAATCAGGGTGATAGGGTAATTGTTGCCGCACCATTTTTCTCCCGTCTTCAACGGTTTTGACGAGACTAAACGGCTCTTCCTCGCCCAGGTTTTCATATACCGGCGGTTCGTAAGTTGTTAGCAACGGGCCGGTCATGTAAACGGATGGTGCATAATATTTAGTTTTAAACAGTTCCCGTTGTTTTAAAAAGCTTAGAGTTGCTCCTACATCAATCACATTCGTAATCCCGTTTTGTGTGTATCGGCGCAAGACGTCTTGCATATTTTTGTGCGACAAAGCAATTTCCTGTTGATACGGCATTTCTTTTCGCAGGTCAATCACATCGGGCCGCGTGTACAAGCCGCCGTTCTGAAAAAAATGAATGTGCGCATCCGTTAATCCCGGCAACAAATATTTTCCGGTGCCATCTATCACCGTGGCATTTTCCGGGATTTTTATTTTCCCGGCGGACTGAATTTCAGAAATAATATCACCGGTGATGACTACCGTTTGATTGGCAACCCATTTTTGCTTTTCTACATCTGCGACAGTTACATGGGTAATGTAGGTCTGGCCAAACATTTTTGCGGAAAAAATGCAGACGAGCAAGAAAAGCATCATTTTGTTTTTCATATCTTCAAATATTCAATTTGTTGTGTTTAAACCGAACTTGCGTTATATGAAAAAGTTCATCTGAAGAACAGCTCATTTCCATATCCCCGAACCGTCAACGATGTTAGTTGTCAAAATAGATCGGAATGCTGCAAAATATCCCAGCGCTCCGTTGCTGATGTTCGAGACCGGATATTTGCCGGCGGCCCGCTGAAAAACGGAACATTGGGATGAAGCTCCTGCTGGGCTTCATCGAGAAACCGGAAATAATCTGCCGAAATTCCCGAAGTAAAAAGCGTGACCGTATCTCCGGTTTCTATTTCGTCTTCATACAGGAACAGCACATAAATACCGGGCAGATACATCCCGTCAACCAGTTTATCGTCGGTGATGCCGATTCTTTGAAGGCTGTCGGTCATCGGGATGCCGTTTTTCAGGGCAGTGAACATATAATAGTCGGGGCCGGGCGGTTCATAAGCGTATAGTTTGATCACCCATCTTTCGAAATCACTCCGGAAAATTACCCTGATGGAATCCACAATGGCATCAAGTGAAGGCATGGTGGTTTCCGATTCAAAATGTTTTTGTCCTCCCACGGTTTCGGCCAGGTCAATGCTCAACTTGTAGTCCGTTCCCGGTAATGTGGGAAGCGTATCTTCGGGCAAATACAAGCCGGGCGTTTCTGGGTCTTCATCAAAGAGGTAAACATTATCTGATACCGTGACGGTTACAGTTGCATTTTTAACCGGTGGCGGTGTTTCCTGTGAAAAATAACCTCCCGTTTTTTCCAGTATTACATATTGATCTTCAGGAGTTATGTGACCTGCAACGGCAAGTTTCTGATATTCCTCGTCTAATTTGATGTCAATCCGTTCGGTACAGGATTGCAGCCAGGCCGCCGCCGCAAAAAATAACAGGACATAGACCATTGTCCGGCGCATCCTGTTTTTGTGATATGTTTTTTTGATCATTTTCATCTTTAGCCTTGATTTTTAAAAACTGAAATTGTAAGAAACCGACGGGATGATCCCGAATAGATAGATCATTTCGGCATAAGTCACATTGGGTTGTGTGGGATCGTTGAGAAAATTGATCATCCAGGGGTTTTTCCGGTTATAGGCATTATAGACCGAAACATTCACCGAGCTTCTCCAGCGTTTGTTTGGCCGTTTCTTTTGCCGCCAGGTAAAGGAAAGGTCCAGCCGGTGATAATCGGGGAAGCGGTATGAGTTCCTTTCGGAATAAACCGGCACCGAATTGTTCAGGTATTTGAATTTCCCCACGGGAAAAGTAACCGGTTGTCCGGTCAGATAAACCCAGTTCAGCCCCAGGCTGATGGTATTGCTCACATTGTAGTTGACAATAATGGAGAAATCATTGGGCCTGTCGTAACTTGCCGGGTAGGGGTCGCCGTTGTTGATACCTTCGATTTGCTTGAAGGCACGCGACCAGGTGTAACTGACCCATCCGGTGAATTTCCCTCTTGTTTTTTTCACCATCAGCTCCAGGCCGTAAGCCTGGCCCTTTCCTTTGAGGATTTCTCCTTCGAGGTATTTATTCAGCAGCAGGTCGGCGTGATCCCTGAAATCAACGGCATCATTGATGATCTTATAGTAAACCTCAGCAGATGTTTCGAACATGCTTTCTTTGAAATTCTTAAAAAATCCGGCGGCGATCTGGTCTCCTATCTGCGGTCTGATATTGGGGCTGGATGTAAACCAGATGTTAAATGGCGAACCGGCCGTGGAGTTTGATGCCTGTTGCAAATATTGCACATTCCGGGAATAACTTGCTTTGACTGACGAGGTCTCGGATGTTTTAACCACAATCCCGAGCCTGGGTTCAAGATGGACATAAGTATTGTAAAAAGTTCCCGAAGAAAACGCGGTCGAATCCATGAGAGCGCCACTGCTGTTGAAGTTATAGACCGTATCGGGGCCTATGTTGTTGAACATGGAAACGCGTAACCCGTATTTGAGCGTAATGAGTGATCCGATCTTTTGCTGGTTGCTGATATATACTGCGCTTTCGAGAGAATATTTTTTGGGAATGGAATATTTGCCGAAGGTAGCCTCCTCGCCAAGCCCTTCAAACAAACCGGGAAAAAAGTCGTGATAAGTTGAGGTGAAACCAAAAGTTATCATGTTGTTCGTGTTGAGGAACCAGGTAAAGTCGCCTTTCAGGTTATAATCCGTGATTGCCGACTCCCATGAAAATGCCTGCAGGTTACCTTCGGGGATGCCCACGTTGTACCTGAATTCGCTGGCAATAAATGTAAAATTTGAAAACAGCTTTTTATTGAAAAGGTGGTTCCAGCGGACAGTTCCCGTTGTATTTCCCCAGTCCATCTTGAACTGTGAACTTCCTTTGAAAACGTCCTTCCCGAAATATCCGGAAACAAAGATCCTGTTGTTCTCGTTGATATCCCAGTTCACTTTGGCATTGATGTCGTAAAAATAAAGGGTACTGTTTTTAAGCGTTTCATCGTTGCTGAGTTTTAAAAACAAGTCGGCATACGTACGCCTGCCCGCCACCATGAACGAAGCTTTGTTTTTTGCAATGGGTCCTTCCAGCATCAGGCGGCTCGAGATCAGCCCGATGCCGCCCTGCCCGTGAAATTGCTTTTGATTGCCTTCCTTCATCCTGATATCCACGAGAGAGGCGATACGCCCGCCATAACGTGCCGGCAGGTCGCCTTTGTAGATTTGTACGCTGGTTACCGCATCGTTGTTGAATACCGAAAAGAATCCCATCAGGTGGCCGGCATTGTAAACCGTGGCTTCATCAAGCAGGATAAGATTTTTGTCGGGGCTGCTTCCTCTGACACTGATTCCCGAAGTGCCTTCGGCAACGAACTTGACCCCCGGAAGCAGTTGCAGCACCTTAATCAGGTCAACTTCACCCATCAATGAGGGTATTTCCTTAATGGTCTGGCTGTTGATGGTATTCACGCTCATCTGGGAAGTAGTCACATTGTCGTTGACCCCTTTGCCTGTGATCTCAACTTCATTCAGGTCTTCAGCCGTCGGTTCCAGTTCGACGTTAATGGTTGTGTCCGATTTCAGGTCAATGGTAAGCGTCAGGCCGGCATAACCGATATAAGAATATTTTATGGAATATTTTCCCGGGGAAAGGGTAATGGAATAAAATCCGTAACTGTTTGAGACCGCCCCTTTTTGGAGGCTTGTGATGATGACGGTTGCGCCGGGCAGTGATTCCCCGTTGGTGGCATCGGAAATGAATCCGCTGAGCGTATGTTTACCCTTCAGTTCGCCGGCAGAAGAAAAGAAAGGATATAAAAAGAGAGCTGAAATTAGTATGAATTTAAAGAAAAAGGATAGTTTCATTTATTGCATGTTAATACCGGATTTTTTTAATTGAAAGAAATACGTACTATTAAGACTGATATTCTGAAAAAAAGTTTCATTACCGGTTAAATTTTAAGCCGATCCGGTAACCGTCAGAACTTCCGTCGTCATTGTCACTAACTACGAAAAGTACAAAATTATTGTGTTTCTTCTCTTTTATTGTAACGGCCTCCATCTTTTTTTTCAACAGGTTTTCACCATCTGTTACGATTTTCGCCGAAAACCTGCCTTCTGCCAATCCGGAAAAAGGGATAAAGCCGATGTAGCTTCCTGTCACTTCACCGTCGGCGGTAACCGATTTTGTGTCTTCCATTGAAGCGGTAAACAGCAACCCCGAATGATCGGGAAGAGCACACGCTCCCGAAAATCCGGATTGAACCCCGTGGTATTCGGGAAGCCGGAAACGGGTAATTTCAATGTCCGGTGACACATTGTCATTTGATTTTAGGTATTGAATAAATTCAGCGGTGTTCATTGTCACGATGAAATTCCCGCTGATGTTTCCCCTGTGGAACAGAAAGGTTTTTTCTCCGGCGACAGCCAGCCCTTCAATGTTTATTTCTTCTTTCTTATCAAAACCGGCAGCCCTTTTTATCTTTTCATACAACGGCCGGATATTCTTTTTTAAAACCTTTTGCTTGCCGGGCAATGTGATCAAAACAGCCGTATCTCTTGTGATTTTCTTTGAACCGGACGACAGGATGAGCAGATAATCAGTCGCTTTGTAATTAAAGATTTCCATGCATTCGTAATCGGCCTTCACGGCAGAGGGCGTCCTGCCGTTAACGAGAGAATCCTTCCCGGCTATTTTTATTTTGTTTTTGATATTCCATCCCGGGTCCAGTTGGATGAGCCAGGGAATGTCGTCACCCGCTGCATAGATATTATCTGAATACATACCGATAGCAGACAGGGACGAAAGGTCTTTGAAGTATCTATGTTCCAGTATCGTGATTTCAAACCCGGGGACCTCTTCTTTCTGAAACGGGGAAAAAGAAACCATCAGGTAGATCATTAAGTTGAAAATGAACAGGTTCATGGTGTCATTTTAAATTTAAAAGGCAAAGATAGGGGTTGTCGGTTTTTTAATTGTTACCGGGATGTTAATTCTTAATTTGTCATGTTTTTTTTGCGGGGCACGTATTTTGAAAGGAATTCTTATTTTTAGGGCTTGATGGAAACAGAAAAGAAAAGATTTCTCGTTGCGCTGATCATTCCGTTGCTGCTGCTCATCATAATGTGGATAGTTCAGTTTGTCAGTTACGGTTTTGACATCAACTTGTTTGAATACGGCGTTCATCCTTTGCATTGGGACGGCTTGCCGGGCATATTGCTGATGCCGTTTATTCACAGCGGGTTTAAGCACCTGATGGCCAACTCCCTTCCGTTTCTGATACTGGGGACGGCGTTGTTTTACTTTTATCGTGATCTTTCGTTGAAAGTATTGATCGGCATCTGGTTGCTGTCCGGCATCTGGGTGTGGTTCGGCGGGCGTGAAAATTCGTGGCATATCGGCGCCAGCGGCGTGATCTACGGACTTTCTTCTTTTTTGTTTTTCAGCGGGCTGATCCGGAAAAACACACAACTGGCTGCTCTTGCGCTGGTGGTCGCTTTTTTGTACGGTTCGATGATCTGGGGTGTCTTTCCCGACTTCTTCCCCGATAAAAACATTTCATGGGAAGGACATCTTGGCGGGCTTGTTTCGGGGATCATCCTGGCCTTTTATTACCGCAAGTCGGGTCCGCAACGCAAAAGATATTCCTGGGAATTTGAGGAGGAAGAAGATGATGACGAAGACGACGACGATGGTTACTGGAATATTTCAAGAAACACCACCAACAGCACCTGATCGTCTTACGGAACAGGTATCTCTTTTGGCCCGTCAGGGTGTGCGGGATCATACAGGTTAAACCTTTCAGGGTGCTTGCCCCTGAAGCCACGATAGAAATCTTCAATTTCTTTAAAGTCTTTTTCAAAATCGCCGGTGGGATAAAATATTTTTCCAATGCCACCCCATTTGTTCGGGTAATCAATGTATCCGAGGACAACCGGCACGTTCGATTTCAGGGCAATATAGTAGAACCCCCGTTTCCAGTGGTCAACACGTTTTCTGGTGCCTTCCGGAGTGATCACCAGGATCAGCGAATCATGCTCGTCGAACATCCGGGCAACGGCATCCACCATTTTTTCATTCTTTTTCCGGTTCACCGGAATACCTCCCATCTTTTTCAGCAGCCAGCCAAAAGGCGGTTTGAAAGCCTCTTTCTTGATCAGCAGCTTGACATCGTAGCCGTAAAACCAAAAAGCAAGCTTTCCGATCACGAAATCCCATAAACTGGTGTGCGGCGCCTGGATGAGTACGGCCTTTTTAACGTCATCAGGGAGTCTGCCGCTAATTTTCCAGCCTATCAGTTTTAAAATGAAGGTGGCTGTTTTCTGCATATTACAAATTAAATTTTTCGGGGTACCGGCCTTTTCGTCCCCGGTAAAAATCTTCAATCTCTTTAAAATCTTTTTCAAAATCGCCGGTGGGATAAAAGATACGGCCGATTCCCGCCTCTTTTTTTTCGTAGTCGATATAAGACATCAGGATGGGAACGTTGGCTTTTACGGCGATATGATAAAACCCGCTTTTCCACTTTTTCACCCGTTTGCGGGTGCCTTCCGGAGTAATGGCAAAAAAGAAGGGGTCGTTTTCCTTGAACAACTGAATGATCTGGTCAACCAGACTTGTGCGCACGCTCCGGTCAATGGGTACGCCTCCGGCTTTTTTCAGGAGTCCACCGAACGGCCAGACGAAAGATTCTTTTTTGATCATGACCTTGATGGGGATCCTTTTCTGAAAGCAATAAAGCCGGCCGATAAAAAAGTCCAGATTGCTGGTATGCGGGGCAATGATGAAAACGGCTTTGGTGATTTCCGGGGGTATGCCGCCCACTGTTTTCCATCCGGTGATCTTTAAAATGAAATTTGACAGTAAACGCATCCGTTGATAATTTGGCGACAAAAATAAAGTAACTTTTCCAAAGTTCTGAACTTTGGAAATGTTACTGTGATTTATCGTTGGGCTAAAACATCACCTGGCGGGTAATCTTGTTCCGCCAGGTGCAAAAAAGCCGTTAGTGGAGATAACAACAACGGAGTGATTTCCTGTTATATTATCGTTATTCCTTTTCTTCCGGCATCAGTATCACTTTCAGGTAATTATCTTCATCGAAGTAGCGGTTTGCCATTTCTTTCAACTCATCGGCCGTCACCGCTTTAATCTTTGCTTTCAACTCATCAAGACCCATCAGGTTTTCGTTGTAGTAATAAGCGTTTTTGATCTTGTTGAGCCAGTAATTGTTTTTCTCGAAGTTGGTTTCGTAATCGCGGATGGCTGTTTCTTTGGCTTTCAAAAGATTTACTTCGTTGGGGCCGTTCGTTTTCAGGGTATCCATTTCAAGGAAAACGGTTTG
>JAADID010000183.1 GCA_013151505.1 Chlorobiota bacterium
TCCATTGGTTACCAGGCTTATGGAAATCCTTTGCTAACACATTTAACGGGACTGGACAATGTGACAAGGATTGGCGGTGGACTTTATATTTTGAATAATGATAGTATTCTTGATTTATCAGGTCTTGATAATGTTTCTTTTATCGGACTGGACCTTGTTATATTGATGAATACATCCTTAACAAGCATTTCAGAATTAAATAAAGTGACCAACATTGAAGGAGCCATACGGATTTTTGGAAACAGTGTCCTGCCTGGTTTAAACGGACTAAATGCAATTACAACAATTGGCGGAGAGCTATTTATTCAATCAAATGACAGCTTAACAGATTTAGCAGGCTTGGATGACATTATTTCGGTTGGCGCAGGTATAAACATTTCATACAATTACTCACTTGTTGATCTGACAGGCATAAACAACCTTGATTCCGTTGGCGATTATCTTTTAATAGAAGAAAACAATGCACTGGAAAACCTCACGGGAATGAATAGTTTAACGACTATAGGAGGGAGTCTTCTGATCAGAAAAAATAATCTTTTATCAAACCTGTCAGCGCTGGAAAACTTAACTTCGATCGGTGGTAAACTTAAAATTGAACACAACAATTCGTTGCAAAGTCTGGCTGGTCTTGAAAACATTGCCCCGGGTTCTATAAGCAATCTTGTTCTTGCTTATAATTCACAATTAAGTACCTGTGAAGTAATGAGTATTTGTGAATATCTCGCTGATCCTAACGGAGATACGGAAATACATGATAACGCAACCGGCTGTAACAGTCCGGAAGAAGTTGAACAGGCGTGTCAGACCACCGGGGTTCGGGTATACGGCACGAAACCAACATTATTGATTTATCCTAATCCTGCAAATAAAGAGATTAATATTTCGATAAAAAGGGTGTATGATTTGAAAAGGATAATTATTTATAACCGGTTTGGTCAAAAAGTGTTTGATGAAAAAAATATAACAAGTAATAAGATTGACGTTTCAACTCTTTCACCGGGGATTTACGTTGTTGAAATAGATTTACATGATTTGATATTCAGGGAGAAATTGATAATTGAAAATTAGAGAACAGATAACTCATCATTTCTCTCAAACTGAACAAAAGATAAACCAGTAAATAAAAAATATCATTCATCACCGGAAAAATAAGTCGAAAAACTTTACCGTAAGTTTCAAAGCCTGGCAGATGTGCACTATTGGTTAAAAAAATTAATCAGTCTTTTGAGCCGACTTTCTTACCTTTGCGCAAATTTCGATAATGGATGTAGATATTTTCATACCCTGCTTTATTGACCAGCTTTATCCCCAAACGGGTTTCAATATGGTGAAGGTACTTGAAAAGGCCGGGGTCAGGGTGCATTACAATACCAACCAGACCTGTTGCGGACAGTTTGCCTTCAACAGCGGTTACTGGGAAGAAGCCCGGAAACTGGGGAAGAAATTCATCAAAGATTTCAGCAACAACCGCCCCATTGTCGGGCCGTCGGCATCGTGCATCGGGTACATCAAAAATTTTTATGATGAGCTGTTTTACAATTCGGCATACCACAACGAATATAAACAACTGCAACGCAATATTTACGAAATAACGGATTTCCTGGTCAATGTCATCCGGGTTGACGATTTCGGGTCGGTTTTTGAACACAAGGTAACTTATCACGATTCCTGTGCCGCGTTGCGTGAATACGGATTGAAGGACGAGCCCCGCAAACTCTTGAAAAAAGTGAAAGGGCTGGAACTGGTCGAGATGAAAGACACGGATGTGTGCTGTGGCTTCGGGGGGACGTTTTCCGTGAAGTTTGAGCCGATCTCTACGGCCATGGCCGAGCAGAAAGTCCGGAATGCCCTCGACACCGGCGCCGAATACATTGTTTCCACGGATTCATCCTGCCTGATGCACCAGTACGGCTACATCAAAAAGCACAAACTCCCCCTAAAAGTCGCTCACATTGTGGATGTGCTGGCTTCGGGGATATAAGTAAATTTTTAAACCTTTTTTATTCATTTTTGAAATTACCTTTATGAAATATCCTGATTATTTTGATGCTGTTGAGCCTGTTATTTTACAGGACGACCTGGCGCTTTTTCTCGGCACAAGCGAGGAGGGAATCCTCGAGTTTAACTATGTTGACATTGTAAAAATGGCGGGGCACAGTTGTGCCGTGGTTGCCGGGGCTTACCTTATGACGCAACGGGCACTGAAGGAGCTTTACGGCACTGATCTGCCAAAACGCGGACAGATAAAAGTCGAACTGGGAAAGGACCCTGAAACCGACAATACGGGTGTTACCGCGAGTGTGATCACAAACATTACCGGTGCAGCTTACGGAAACATGGGTTTTGCCGGCATCCAGCAGGTTCGTTTCAGGCGTCGCGACCTCCTTTTTTTCGGAGTGGAAATGGATGCCGATGTGCGTTTTACCCGGCTGGATACGGGCGCTTCCGTAAAACTCAATTACCGTCCCGGAAAAGTCGTTGATCCCAAATCCGTTCTCATGATGGCTTTCGGGCCGCAGGCAACGGAAGAATCCAGGGCCGCCTTTCCGAAACGCTGGCAGGAAATGGTCAGATCCATTCTTGAGCATGCAGATAGGTTATCGAAGTAGTAACTTGATTAAAAATGTTTTAAGCGCGGACGCTTAAAACGGGGGTGCGTTTAACGCTTTCGTCAATCGTTTTCGTTCATCGTCATTCGTCATTCGTCAATCACTCCTCTTCGTTATCCGTGATCCATTCCCCGATTTCAATGACCTGGTCAATAACATCATCGGTCTTTTCATTGGTAAATGTTTTCAGGATTTCCAGCACTTTTTCGACAATATCCCAGATCGAATCCAGGTAGGTCAGGAACCTGGTTTGTTCCTCCTCGCTGGCATCACCTGTAAATATTCTTTGTCCGAGGTCAATCACTGTACGCAAAATCTTATCGGCTTTCGGCCCGGTGATTCTGATCAGTTCGGCATATTCCAGGCCGGGTTTCAGCACCGGCCACACCTGATTAAAAACATCTGTAAATTTCAGGGATTCATCTTCAGGATTAAAGTCAAAGTCGGCTTTCGAGGCTGCTGAAACCAGCTCGTTGAATTTTTCTTTCCGGAGTTTTTTGAACTTTTTACGTTCTGCCCTTTTGGCTTTGCGCAGGGCACGCTTTTCTGCTTTTGATTTTTTCATGGCAGTTGTTTTTGAGTTATTGATTTATAGTAACTAATCATATCTCCCTATGTAAACTAAAAAAATCAGCAAATAAATGATATTGATAATTGACCCACCCCTGCGCCCCTCCAAAGAGGGGAGCAATGGAATTTATTTGCTGATTTTTCCTCATAATAAATTAGTTAATTCTATTCTTTTTTTCATACTGATTTGTTACGATTCGGAGTTCTGTCTATAAGTTCAGTTCAATCCACACCGGATCATGGTCGCTGCCGTCACCGGTAACGCTTTTCCGGCGGGCAACCCACGAACCGGTAAGTTTTCCTGTCAGCGCCGGGCTGATCCATATCTGATCGTACAGATTGTACGCATAGTTTCCGGTCGAAACCCTGTAACGGTGTGTCCAGAAGATATTGCCGGGAGGGTATTTGGTTTTGTTCATTTTGCCGGTTTCCTGCATGTTCTCCAGTGCATTGTGCAGGTTGATCCCGGTGTAATCGCTGAAACCTTTCAGGAAAAGCGAGTCGGCGCTGTCATTCATGTCGCCCACAAGGATGTACTTACTGTCGGGCCGGGTCTGGTCTTCAATGATCCGGCCGATGACTTCCGATTGTTTCAACCGTTTTTGGTTATTCTTCACCCTCTGTTTATCCGCATCGGGGCTGGTGTATGATATGAAATTACTTTTCAGGTGGGTAACGAAAAGTGTGAATAAAGTTTTGGTTCTTTTCTCATTCAGTATTTCGGCCTGTAACAGGTCACGGCTGAATATCTCACGTGTTTCGTTGTCATAAACTGCGTGTTGCCACGAGGTAATGCCTCCAAGCGGATAATTCGACAAAAGCCCGACATCAATAAATCTCGGGTCATTTCCCTCGATCAGCGTCACATACTTGTATGCCTTGCTGCCCAGGAAATCTTTGTTGAATTTTTTCAGGATGTTGATGTCTTCCACTTCCTGAACGGCCAGGATATCGGCACCCATCTCCAGAATTCTGGCAGCGATTTTCTCCGTATCTTTTTGGTTTTTGGGCTTGATGAGCTTACCCTGGAATTTCCTGATTTTGAAGTTTTCTTCGTCTTCAAAAACATATTCCACAACCGTACCGCCTTTCTTGAGGGATTTGATGCTGGCTTTGAAATTGTAACGTGAAAAAAGGTTGTTCAGGTTAAAAGTTCCGATAGTTATTTTCATTAGGGCGTATTTAGTGAAGTAAGCAATTAAGAAGGAGTAAAATTAGTAAAAACATCCGAAATGATGAAAAGCATCACCATTTTGTATAGATGAGTTCATCATCACAGATCAGCCTTGTAATATAAGGTGATGAGTCGAAAGGCCATTTGGGATGCGTAAACCACAAATTGACCTGTTTTCCGATAAGCTTGGTTTTCAGTTTTTTAACATCAATTCCAACGGAGGTTCCGTTGCTGATGATAAAATCATTGTGATTGTGGCTTAATTTGATTACGATGTCGCCGTTATTCCTGAAAATGGCAATGACAAAACCTTTCAGCCTGGAACCGTAGCTGAACGGCAGCCGGAAAAACCAGAAAGCGGCTGCAAAACCCAATGCCGATGCGAATAAGAATGTTTTTTTCATAAAAATGTTAGCATGCCAAATATAAGATAAAAGTTGTTTTTCCCGTAACCTGATTTTATCTTTTTATTAATAACGTTTTGTTGAAACAACCATTGCCTTCCGGCATCAATTTGTTTCTTTTTTAACTTTTACGATTTCCTGTTTATTGTGTTACAAATAACAGGGAAGAAATTTAAGGGACTGTTTTGATTTTGTTATGCCGATTTCCTGTTAAAAGAAGCGTTTTATCAGGTTTTAATTAATCCTGTGAAAGAATTATTTTAGCCGGCTAAATTACTGACATGTCACACGGCAGATTCGATAATCCGGTTGTTGCAGCGCTGGCGGGGATAAAGGACTTTTTCTCAAAACAGGAACTGGCGGAACGGTTAACCGGAACTGACCGTTTTGACGGTAAGACCTGCATCATTACGGGAGCCAACTCGGGACTGGGTTTTGGCATTGCCGTTGAAATGGCACGCCGGGGGGCTCATGTGATCATGGCCGGCAGAAGCCGCATCCCCGAAGCCGGAGAAGAAGTGAAAAAACTCAGCGGGTCAGATCATGTTGAAATGCGCTATGTGGATTTGAGCCGGATAAATACCATTTATGATTTTGTAGAAGGTCTGAAAAGAGATAAGATCAAACCGGACGTAACCATACTGAATGCCGGCGTGGCCTTACCCGGAGCCCGTAAAACCGAATCGGGTATCGAAGAAATGTTTTTGGTGAATTACCTGTCAAACGTGATTCTGACGCAATTGATGATCAACCGGGGGGTGATACCTGCAAAATATAACGGTTCTTCATTCAGGCCACGCATCGTATTCATCTCTTCCGATTCGCACCAGGGGTCTTCGGCCATTGATTATGATGAATTCGGCGTGTATGAACAATACGGCGTCTCCAAAGGCATATCCAATTACAGCTATTTCAAGCTGGTGCTGAATACTTATGCTGTGGAACTTTCCCGAAGGATCAATAAAGATAAAGTCAATGTTGGTGTGAATGTAATTTGCCCCGGGCCTGTACACACCGAGATCATCAAAAATGCCCCGCGGCTGCTTTACCTTACCCTAAAAAGCATCTTCAGGATTATTTTCCGGTCGCCGGCAAAGGCAGCGCTTCCTGTGGTTTACATGTCTGTTTCTCCCGATTACGAGGGAAAAACGGAAGAATACCTCCACATGTTCAGGCATAAAAAAATGGATCCCAAATGCTATGACCGGGAGGAAGGGAAAAAGCTATGGGATGAATCGTTCAAACTATGGAAATCGGTTGACCCGAAGGCCAAAATGATCGGGTAGGCATCACCCTCCATTTAATGCCTTCAACGCTTCCTCAGTATGCTTTTCGGAATTCATCTGGGAATTGAAAATATGGATTACCACACCCTCTTTATTCACCACATAAGTCACCCTGCCGGGCATTAAGCCGAAGAAGCTTGAAGGTACGCCGAATTGCTTTCGCAACTTGCCGTCGGGGTCGCTGAGCAATGTAAAACGCAGGTTGTATTTTTCCATGAACTTACTGTGACTTTCCACATCATCCGAGCTGATGCCGATAACCAGTGCGTCGGCATTCGTAAAATCTTCAAACTGGTCGCGAAATGCACATGCCTCTTTGGTGCAGCCCGGTGTGTCATCTTTGGGATAAAAATAAATAACTAAGTTCTTTTTCCCAAGCACCGAATCAATCGCAAAAGGTTTTCCATTCTGGTCTTGTAGGGTAAATCCGGGAATCCTGCTCCCGACAGTTATTTTTTTCATGCTTTTATCGGTTTTGTTTTGCGAACAACCCACTATTATGATAAAAACCGGCAATAAAAAACCGGTAAAGTATTTTTTAATATTGACTTTATGATTTTCCGGTCTCATCAGGAACATTAGGTTTTAGTTTAAAAAGTTTTGTCTTTTCACGAAGATAAACAATATTTTATGTTGCTACACGGTAAAAACATAAATCTTGAGATCAGCAAAATACCGACAATAACGGTTTTTTCAACTTATGATATTTTGAATGGCAGATTTACACCGGTTTAACCTTGCGGAATCCGGTTAATTGTTAATTTAGCTGCCTTAAATGAATAACCCCAAATGCATATATCATGAAAAATATATTCATCGCTATTGCCGCATTATTTTTCCTGGTAACGGCCTGCCAGAATCAAAAGAAAAAGGAAATGAAAGAAAACCCGTTTTTTACCGAATGGACAACTCCTTACGGCGTACCTCCTTTTGATCAGATCAAAACCGGAGATTACGTTCCGGCTTATGAAAAAGGCATGAAGATCCATGAAGAGGAGATAGATGCCATTGTCGGCAACCCGGAGAAACCCACTTTTGAGAATACCATCGTCGCCCTTGACAACAGCGGTGAGTTTCTGAGGCGTGTGGACAATGTGTTCGGGAATCTGAATGAAACCAATACCAGCCCGGAGATGCAGAAAATAGCCAAAGACATGGCGCCCAGGTTGTCTGCCCATAATGACGATATCTGGCTTAATGAGAAACTGTTCAAGCGGGTAAAGGTGGTTTTCGAGGAACAGGAGCGGCTGAACCTGAATACCGAAGACAGTATGCTTTTGGCGAAAACCTATAAACGGTTCGTCAGGGGAGGAGCCAACCTGAATGCGGATGACCAGAAACGTTTTCGTGAGATCAATAAACGCCTGTCGGTACTTACGGTTCAGTTTGGGGAAAACCTGCTGGCCGAAACCAATGATTTCAAGCTGGTTATTGACAACGAAAAAGACCTGTCGGGATTGCCCCAATCCGTCAGGGCTGCAGCAGCAGAAACAGCAAAAAACCAGGGAATGGAAGGCAAATGGGTGTTTACCCTGCAAAAGCCCAGCCTGATCCCTTTTATCACTTACTCTGATAAAAGAGACCTGCGCGAGAAATTATTTAAAGGGTATATCGAACGTTGTAATCACAACAATGAACATGATAATAAAGCAATTGTAAACGAAATCGTTAATCTGCGGCTTGAGCGGGCAAAGTTGCTGGGATATAAAACCCATGCCGACTATGTGCTGGATGAAAATATGGCCAAAACGCCGGCAAATGTTTACAAGCTTACGGGCAGCCTGATGGATGCGGCACTGCCGGTTGCCAAACAGGAAGCTGCCGACCAGCAGAAGCTGATAGATGCCGAAGGCGGCGGATTTCAATTGCAACCCTGGGACTGGTGGTATTACACCGAAAAGCTGAAAAAACAAAAATTCGATTTCAATGATGAAGTATTGAGGCCCTATTTTAAGCTGGAAAACGTCAGACAAGGCGTTTTTGATGTGCTGAACAAGTTATACGGGATCAGTTTCGTCCCCGCAAAAGACCTGCCTGTTTATTATGAAGGCGTTGAAACTTATGAAGTACATGATACCGATAACTCGCTTCTCGGCATTTTGTACATGGACTTTTATCCGCGCGAAAGCAAAAGGGTAGGGGCGTGGATGACCAGTTTCCGCAAGCAGTACAGAAAAGACGGTAAAAACGTGATACCCGTCATTCAGGTGGTTTATAATTTCAGCAAGCCCACGGGGGACAAACCGGCCCTTTTGAGCTTTGAAGAAGCATCCACGCTGTTTCACGAAATGGGGCATGCCATGCACGGCATGTTGAGCAAATGCACTTATGTGACGCTTTCGGGAACCTCGGTACCCCGCGACTTTGTGGAGCTGCCGTCGCAGATCATGGAAAACTGGGCTTCCGAGCCCGAAGTGCTGAAGATGTATGCCAGGCATTATGAAACCGGCGAACCGATACCTGATGATCTGATACGGAAAATGAAAGATGCCGGACATTTCAACCAGGGATTCGAAGTAACCGAGTTTATATCCGCTTCCATCCTGGATATGGACTGGCACACGATTACAGAAAACAAAGATTATGATGTGATGGCTTTTGAAAAGCAATCGCTGGAAAATATGCACATGATCCCGCAAATTGTCGTCCGCTACCGCAGCCCGTATTTTGCACACATATTCTCGGGAGGCTATTCGGCGGGATATTACAGTTATGCCTGGGCCGAAGTGCTGGACGCCGATGCCTTCGAAGCATTTAAAGAACACGGGATATTCGACAGGGCTACAGCCAATTCGTTCCGCGAAAACATTCTGTCAAAAGGCGGGACGGACGATCCCATGAAACTGTATGTCAGGTTCAGAGGGAAAGAGCCCACAACCGATGCTATGTTAAAACGAAGAGGATTGAAATAATTAATAAATATTAGAAAAATGATAAAACAATTGACAAAAATCGTAATGCTGGTCACGGTGATCTTTTTGGTGTCGTGCCAGTCGGAAAGCTCGGACAGCAGCTATAAAGCCGTTAACCCGAACCTGCGCAAAGTGGTAGTGAAAGAAATAATCCAGACACCGGATTATTCATACCTGAAACTCAAGGAAGCCGATGATGAGTACTGGGCTTCCGTTGCCCGGAATGATAAACTTAAGAAAAACGGAACCTATTATTT